>JAZRWD010000102.1:0-3988 GCA_045599525.1 Candidatus Limivicinus sp.
CGCATAATTCACAAACGCAAAGAGCAGGACAGCAAGGGCAAACGCCCGCAGAAGCTCCCCTGTCTTTTTCTGTACACCGTACTCAGCCAGGTAGACACCAAGATAATAATAAGCAAAGGGATAGAGGTTGGTAAACCAAAAGGAATAAAGATGGATATGGGCATTTACGACAGAGGGCAAAATAGACACACAGAAGATCGTCAGGAGCAGAAGACGCTTCTCACGTAAGGTATTCAGCCCATTCCAGGCCGAATTCAGAAAAGGAACGAAGAAGTACAAAACAACATACATTGAGACGTAGTCACTGTAGTCGTTGGCATAATAGTTCGTCAGGGAGCCGAAAATCTCCTGCAGGCCAAATACCTCCCCCAGTGCAAAATGCTTATACAGCAAACACGGAATACAGGTAACAAGGTAAATCGTCACTACACGCAGGATACCCAGATAATGTTTTTTGCAGGCTGTGCGACGGTTCAACAGGTAACCCGAAATCACAATAAACAGAGGTACACAAGTCATCGCTGTGTTGCGAACGGCCAGCAGCACAAAGCCTGCCATCCCGGAGACCGGCTCATCATAAAACGCTGAGCCGATAAAAAAGTGGACAATGATGACAAAGCTGAACGCCATAAGACGGATCAGCGCCAGATTACTGTTCCAGGTTTTTGTTTCTCTCTGCTCCGCAAGGAGTTGTCCTTGCGGTTTGGGATCTCGCTGCCCTGCCGGAGTGCTCTTTTTCTCTTGTTTCATTCTGTCGATTTCCTTATCTTTTTCGACTTAAGTGCCGTGAGCTCATAACTCAGATCCAGTAATGCCATAATCGTATCATCCGCACAGGTACCATCCAGTGCAATCGACAACCAATGGGTCTTGCTCATATGATAGGCAGGATAGACGCCTTCCTCCTGCAGAAAAGAGCCTGTCAGGCGGGGATCACTCTTGACATTCATAATATCCAACGTGGGAGCGTCTTCTCGGCCAATTTTGTTTCCGGGCACTTCCATGACCAGCGCAAACCATTTCCGATTGTTGGCGTGGCGGAAGACCGCAGAAGTCGGCGAATCCATCCACGGGTAATCCGGGTCGGTACTGTAATAATCATGAATAAATAAAAACAATTCATTCCTTGTCATATACCGCTCCTGTGGATACTTTCTCCGCGTATAATAGTTCCCAGCTGATTCAGCGGCGGAAGCTTTTCCGCCAGATACGATTTGCCTCTGCCTGTGCAATCAGTTCCTCACGGAATTCCGGATCCGCAATTCCAATAAGAGCTTCTGCCCGCTCCCAGGTATTCAGCCCGGAAAGATTGGCAACGCCATATTCCGTGGCAATATAATAGGCCTGGCTTCGGGGCGTCGTAATAATGTCTCCGTGGAAGGACGGAATGATCCGGGAATGTTTTACCCCGGTTTTATCTATATAGGAAGCATTCATGCAGATAAATGAACTGCCGCCCTTTGACATGGTCGCCCCGGTGACAAAATCCAGCTGGCCGCCTGTGCCACTGATATGACGCAGACCGGAGCTCTCCGAAGAAACCTGCCCGAAAAGATCAACTGCCACGCAGCCGTTAATCGACACAAAATTTTCCATCTGCGCCAATACATAGGGGTCATTCACATAATCCATCCGGGTAGCTACCGCACCGCTGTTATCCCGCAGCCAGTTATACATGTAATCTGTTCCTGCTGCTATGCCAAAGATCCCCTTGCCTCGAAAAATGGTTTTTCGACTGTTGGTCAGCTTTCCTGCCTCGGATAGTTTAGCAAAGGTGTCTGTACAGAACTCCGTGTGCATACCTAGGTCTTTCAGATCGGAATCAACGATCATTTCGCCGAGCGCATCCGGTACTCCGCCAATTCCCAGCTGCAGAGTTGATCCGTTTTGTATGTACGGGATGACGTTCGCTGCAATCGCCCGCTCCTCGGTACTGGCCTGTCTGGATTGTACCTGAATCAGCGGATGATTCGCCTCAACGATCATATCTACTTCAGAAATGTGTATACTCTCACTTTCGATACCATAAACATGCGGCAGGTTCTCATTGACCTCGAGAACCACAATATCCGCAACTTCCGCATAGACCCGGTTAATTCCCGTCCCTACAGAGAAATTAAAATAGCCATGGTCGTCCATCGGCGTCACGCTGAGGAAGCACACGTTGACCTTCAGCCGTGTACGGTAATACCAGTCCATATTCCGGAAGATCATTGGCGTATAATAGCACAGACCTTTATCACACAACTTTCGTTCGTATCCGGTACAGTGCCAGGAATGATACGTAAAAGCCTCGTGCTGCGGGTCAACCTCAACTGCCTGAATCGGCCCGAAGACTAAAAGCCCACGAATCTTGACATCCGTAAGCTCGTCTTTTCTCGCAGCCAGGGCCCGGTCGCAGGCATATGGGAATGAGCCGCCATAGCCATAATCTACCCAGTCTCCGCTTTTCACAAATTTGACCGCATCTTCTGCCGTTCTGCACTTTGCCCTGTACTCATCCCAATAGTTCATACCGTGCTCCTTTCCAGTCGTTTCGGTATTGCTGTTAAAACACAGATCTGTACGCTTTACGGCTTGTCCAACAGCCCAGGCATTCTGTGTAGCACATTCTTCTGTTGTTTATATTCTAACACAATTGTTCTCTGTTTTCAAACATTATGCAGGAAAAGGCATTCACATTACTACATTTCTCAACATTCGATGAGTTATGTGTGCGCAACCGATCAAATACCAAACGATCCGCGTGTGCCCGTGATTGGTGCAGCCTTTCTTGCTTTCTCGGAGAATCAATGATATATTTACCGAAAGTTCGAACTACAGGCCAAACCGATTTTCAACCTTAACTCAACCGGAAAGGAAAACCTGAATGGTAACGCATCTTCCTGACCACACTGCCGAAACACGGAAAAACAGCCGTGTCTTATTATTCCTCTACTCGCTGCTGCTATTCACTGCAGCAGGGCTGTTTTTGTTGGTTTTCTCTACTTCCACTAGTCCACTGACGCCATCCTTCTGGGGCAGCGATTCTGCATTTTTTCTTTTAGTTGGTCAGGGCATGCCGAAGGGAAAGCTTCCCTATCGCGATTTTTTCGATATGAAGGGGCCTTACTTTTTCTTTTTCGAGGCCATTGGGCAAATACTCTGCCACGGCAGAACCGGCGGATTTCTGATTCAATGGCTTCTTCTGAGCCTGGATCTGTTTCTCTTTGATCACACACTCCGTAAAGCGGGCGGGGTGGACAAGCCATTGGTTCGGCTCCTTCTGCTTCTCCCCTGCGCCCTGTACCTGGCTTTGGTCCTGGAGGGAGGAAACCTGACAGAGGAGCTTTGCCTTCCCGTGCTTTTTCTTTCACTGGACCGAGGAATGTGCTGGCTCAGTGGTGCTGATTGCGAAAAGTATACGCATCCCCTTCGGATAACCTTCCTCTACGGGCTCTGTTTTGCCTTCTGTGCCATGGTACGCGTGACGAATGCTGCTCTGATTGGTGGGTTGCTGCTTTCCTGTGGGTTAATGGTCCTGCTTCGTGGGAATTTCCGCAGTGTACTTTCCAACGCACTGGCCTTTCTGCTGGGAACCGCTGTCGGTTTGCTCCCGGCACTGGTTTGGGCTCAGTGGAACGGAATTCTCAAAGACATGCTGGAGCAGGTTTTTTTGTTTGGTTTTCTCTATGCGGACGGCGTCTCACTCACCGAGAATATCCGTCTGACGATGGAAGAGCCTCTGTATCTGTTGCTGCCGGCTTTCCCTCTGCTTATCAGCCTTGTACCGATCAACGGCCGACTTCATCCGGAGCGCCTGCTCCCGGCGATCTTTATTTCTCTGTTTACCTTCTATGCGGTAAACGCCGGAAATCATTATCTGCATTATTATATTCTTTTTGTTCCTGTGATTGCCATGGGATGCGCCTGGATTGGGCAGCAGCTGCATGAAGGTATCCGCCGTCCATCCGGCATCGTCTGTCTCACCATTGCGCTGGTTTGCTTT
>JAZRWD010000103.1:0-2226 GCA_045599525.1 Candidatus Limivicinus sp.
CATCTTCTTCTCTTTGATTCAGGTCGTTCTGTACGGCACGACCGTCTCTCAGGTCGGTTTTACGATGGGCCTGATGATCGTGTACATGGGACGCCAGCGGAACAAGATCTCCCGGGATGAGCTGACCGGGCTGAACAACCGACGGGAGTATCAGTATGCCATTGACCGGATGGCCAAGGGCAGCGGCCACGTGGCAATCGTCATGGTGGATGCGGACGATTTCAAGGGCATTAACGACACCTATGGCCATCAGGAGGGGGACGACGCGCTCCGGGGCATGGCCCTGATCCTGAAGAAGGCCTGCGGTCACTGCAGGCATATGGGCAGCGTTGCCCTGTACCGCTACGGCGGGGACGAATTCATCCTGATTGCCAGCGGGCCGGATCCGTCCGCCCTGCAGGAGCAGCTGACGATAGCCATCGAAGAAGAGACCGATGCCTGGAACGCTGCGGAGCGCAAGCCCTATACGCTGAGCCTGAGTGTTGGTGTCGCCGATGGCGCCTATAACGGAAAGGAAATTTACTACCTCGTTAAAGAGGCCGACGAAGCCATGTATGCGGTGAAGGAAAAAAGAAAACATCGGCGCTCCTGAACGAGAGAACATAAGAAAACGCCCGCGAGAGGGACAGCAGAGGCTGCCTCTTCGCAGGCGTTTTTTGTATATCCGTATCGGGTTCTGTATAGCGTATCGTTTCGTAGGGGGCCTAATCAGGCGTGGTAGGATCGGATGTGTCTGGGACTGCGGGGTTGTGTACGATGGCGGCTGACATCAAATCAGGCCGAAATGCCGGAAGCAGTTGGCGAGGCCGTCTTCGTCAATGCGTGTGGAGACAAATTCGGCACAGGCCTGCACATGGGCCGGGGCACTGCCGATGACTGCGCTGTGGGCCACAGCCTGCAGCATCGGGATATCGTTGCTGCTGTCGCCGAAGGCATAGGTATGCTCCGGGTCTGCCCCAAGGTGCTCCAGCAACTCACGGATACCGGCGGCTTTGGAACAGCCGTTGCGTACCATCTCCAGATACCCGGTGCAGCGGATCGGCGTGAACAGCTCACTCATGCCTGCCACGAAGCGGTCGAGGTCGCTGTCGTTGGTACTCCAGGTACAGAATTTATCAAAGACGAAGTCCGGTGCGTCCTTGTCCTGATCGACCGGGAAGCCGCGGCGGCGGAAGCGTTCCAGCTCGTCCTGCATCATCTGCGGGGTGGGATGGTTGGCAAAGTCCAGCCAGAGGCCGTTTTCGCCCTCCAGGTACAGCTCGACCTTACAGTCATGCGCAAGGTCCCGGATATGGGTGCACTGCTCATGACTCAGCGTCAGGTGCTTCAGGGTCTGCCCCTGGTAGAGGATCTGCGCGCCGCAGGAGCAGATATAGCCGGAAAAGGGGAGCGCCCGGACGGCATCCACGATATGGGAGAAGGGCCGGCCGGTGTTGATGATCAGCTGATGGCCGGCAGACAGTGCCTCACGGATGGCCGCTTCTGCGGAAGCGGGGATGGTGTTGTCCCTCCGCAGGATCGTGCCGTCGATGTCGAGAAAAACAAAGGCCCGGTCCATTATTCCAGAATATTGGTGGTGATGTAATCCACACCCATGGCGACCATGCGTTCACCGGCTTCTTTGGTGTTTACGGTCCAGACATTGACTTCTTTGCCCATAGCGTGGACCCGGTCGACGATTTCCTGGGTCAGCAGGCGGTGGTCAATGTCCAGGCCCAGGTTGTATTTTTCCAGGTCGGCGTAATAGTCGTCCTTCCATTCCTTTTCAATCAGGAACTGGGCGGGGTGGTCGGGGTACTTTGTACGCAGAGTGACGAGGTTGCAGAGCTGGAAAGAGATGACAAGGACGTTCTCCCAGTAGCCGGTGGTCTTGATGCGGTCGATGATGGCGAAGATGTCATCGGGCTCAAAAGCATTTTTGAGCTCCAGCACGGCGATCTTTTCATACTTCTGGCAAATGCCGATATACTCCAGCAGCTCAGGCATGACCAGGTCGATGCGGCCGCGCTTGCCGTCGATATCGGTCAGCTGGAGCTTGCGCAGGGTGTCAAAGGTGGTCTCCTCGATAATCATGGAGTCGATACCCACACGGGCGGTGTTGTCGTCGTGGAAAATGACGAATTTGCCGTCCTTTGTCACATGCACGTCGGTCTCAATGCCGTAATAGGAGGCACGGTTGCCGGCGGCGACAAAGGCAGAGCAGGTGTTTTCCTTTTCCAGACCGCT
>JAZRWD010000104.1:0-4329 GCA_045599525.1 Candidatus Limivicinus sp.
AAACCAGCCTGGTACAATGTGCATTACGGCGGAAACGGAAGCATCGAATATTGCTTCTCAAACTGTTCTGAAGAAAACAGGGTTCAGGCCGACTGGGGTAAATGGTGAAGAGGGGCCGATATATGCACGCAAAAGGCAGGCGTGACCGAACAAAGGAATATAGAAAAAGGAAACCACGGCAGAATGTCTGCCGTGGTTTCCGGTATAAAAGGGTCGATTGCGTTGCGGAATCAGAATGTAAGGTTCCTGCCAAAGTTTGTCTTCAACTCACCACAGGGGGTGAGGGAAAAACCGTTCTCGTTTCGGATGAGAAGACCTTTGTTTTCCAGTTCGTCTATGTTTTTCATTACGGCTTCGGGTACAGGTGCGGCAAAATGCTTTTCATAATCGCTATAGATCAATCCCTGCTTCATGCCAAGCCTGCCGGAGACATAGCTGCGGCTCAGGTATTCATTGTCTGCTTCGAAAGCCTGAGCGGTCGTTTTTTCAAAGTCACCCGCGTTATGGATATAGATTTTTGTGTTGTTGGTGTTTCGCGTAAGGAAGCCGTCAATCATGGAGACCGCATTTACACCAAGGCCAAGCTGCGCACAGCCGTTATGACGCAGGACCTCAAACCGGTTCTCGTGATAGGGCAGGGAGAACAGACCGCTGCCATAATACAGATATCCCTTTTCACTCAGATAATCGATGGCATAGGTGAACATCTCTTCCCGGGTCTTTTCATCCGGCATGCCTTCAGCATCGGTGTCATCCAGCGGCTGAACCGAAATGTGTGCCGGGTTCATGATTGCGCAGGAGGAAAGCGTGAACATCCAGGACTTCATTGTCTGTCCGGGGATGCCGAAGGATAGGGTGAAGGAAATGTTGTTCATATGGAACCTGCCCAGGAACAGAACCGCATTCTTTATGTCTTGCACATCAAACGGGCAGCCCAGTGCGCCCAGCTCGCTGCCGTTCAATGATCTTACCATCAGTTCGACTCTGTTCGGTTTACCGTTGGCCAGACCGGACAGGGACGGCGTGCCAATCGTGTTCGGCAGTGCATCAAACGAGACCTCCGCCCCGGGCACAACGGGCAGCTTCTGCCGCATTTTATACAGAAGCTCACCGAGCAGATCCGGCTTCATGACCGTTGCCGCACCTCCGCCGAGCCGTATGGCCTTGATCTCATAGTCGTCCAGCTCACCTTCGTAGGAAAGCGCTTCCCGGATGAGTGCGTTCATGTAGGCGTTCTTCTCTTCGTTTGAGCCGGTGATTTGTAATCTGTCGGTGTATTTTTCGGGCGTAATGCAGTAGGGAATACGGATATCGGCAATAAGCGCTTTTTTCTCTGCCATGTTCTGCCTCCGATAAAACGAATTTGCTGAAAGCATTCCTCAGTGTTTTCTGTACATCGGAAAATACTGAGCAGTGCTTTTGAAATGCACCCGGCAAAGCTGCCGGGTGCACATATTTTACATCGGTATTGCTGGTTTATCAATCAAATCCCGGAGGGCCGAAGCCGCCAACGGGAGCGGGCATGGATTCGCAGGGCTTGCCGAGGAATGCGCCGTCGGAAGCGACCTGGTGGCCGGCGACCCAGCCGTGGGTGATTGCCATGCCAACAGAGTTGCCGGCAAACGGAGTGCTGTAGCCAAGGCCATAGCGACCGCCGAGGCAGTTGCCTGCAGCATAGAGACCCTCAATCGGGTTCCAGTCACGGTCAACAACGTTCTGCGTCTCATCCGTTACGAGACCGGACATGGTGACCATGGAAGGAGTGGACTTGTGAGAGGTGGAACTTGTGCCACCGTAGAAAGGAGCGGTGTCAACGGGAACCATATAAACCGCATCCTTGCCGTAATCGGAGTCAACGCCTGCATAGCAAAGCTCGTTATAATGTGCGATAGAATCAAGGAAGTTCTGCTTGGCTGCGCCGGTGTATCCGAGAAGGTCTGCCAGTTCGTCAAGCGTGTTGGCGCATGCGATGCTGCCGGGCATCTGCGTACGTTCAGCAAGGTTTGCGATGGTCATCGGGTTGTTGGCCTCGCCGGGAACAGCTGCGTTCATACCTTCCTCAATCTTATCCCAGTAGTCCTGCATGCCGAAGTTGGGGGAGCCGTGATCCAGAGGAGCAGCCTTGAGCGTGTCTCTCCAGTGAGCGTCGGTGACATAGCATGCCAGACCGGCGGGCTGACGGTTGCAGGTGGGGATCAGCTGCGACATTGCGCCTTCGTTCATGAAGCGCTTGCCGCGGGAGTTCAGCATCAGCATGGGGGAGCAGCCCCAGGGGCCGGAAGCGCCGCCGCCGAGTGCCATCCAGCCACGCGGAGAGGGCTCAATCATGCCGCCTGCCCAGATGCCCATTTTGTGGCCCTGGCCGTTTCTGCTGCCTGCGGAGACCCAGCTGTCAGCCGTCTTGCCTGCGCGCTCTGCCCACTCCATGCCTTCGTTCAGCAGTGCCCAGCACATCTCGGGGTTGCCGATGAAGTCGCCTGCGCAGAGGATAACGCCCTTATTGCAGTTGTAGCGGTAGAACTTACCGTCGGCATCCTTGGCATAGAGGCCGATGACCTTGCCGGTCTCGTCCTGGATGAGCTTGACGCCTTCACGCTCAAAGTCCCAGGTAGAGCCTTCGGACTCGGAAACGTACTTTACAATATACTTGTGGATGTATTCGATGTTGTTGCCCTGATAGCCGTAGAACTGTGCGTTGCAGGGCCAGGTCTTGTAGCCGCCGCAGTCGATCGGATAGCTTGCGTTCTGCTGGCCGTATGCAGCCTGGGTGTTGCACATCGGGTAATCGAACATGTTGCTCATGTCATAGTAGCCTTCGCCGCCTGCGGGAACGCCGTCAACCCACTGGTCGCCCGTGGAGCCGTCGCCGGTTGCTTTGGGCACGATGACTGCCGTGTCGCTGAGGTAGACATTGCTGTCGTTTGCCTTGCGCTCTGCTTCATAGGAGTTGTAGATCTCCTGATAACGGTTGAACATTGCGCCGGAATTCTGTACGAAGTTGCGGATGATGTCGGGATTGACACGGCCTGCGCCACGCTTGCAGAACTCAGCAACGATAGCGCCGGTGTCATACGGGCCGTAGCCGCGGGAGATCAGCAGGTCAGAGTTGACATGGCCGATGTCTTCGCCGTACCAGCCGCCGTAATTCTTGCCGGTGCCTTCGAGGTCAACGAAGTTGCCCCAGGGCTGCTTTTCGACAACCGCTACGGTTGCGCCTTCATCGACAGCTGCGAAAGAAGCACCGATACCGGAGTGGCCACCGCCCAGGATGACAACGTCATAGGTGCCGGCATCTTCGTATTCTTCAGGGTCTGCAGGAGCTTCGCCCAGCCAGTCGCCGGGGCCGCAGTAGCCTTCAACACGGCCGGATACGCCGGGTGCTGCGGGTTCTTCAAACTCTGTGCCGGTTGCTTCGGCAATAATCTTGGCAACGGCTTTTTCAATTGCACCGACAGAAGCGGTCAGCGTGCAGCTGGTGACTGCGTCAACATCTGTGCCCTGGCCTTCGACGATGGCCTTTGCCATGGCTTCCTTCTTCTCGGCGGTAAGAAGGTCATCCTTACCGGAAGATTCGATGCTGCAGTCCGTGATGGCGTCTGCAGAGAAGGTCATGGTCACGGTGATCGAAGAATACATGGTTTCTTCGGTTGCACTGTAGGTTCCGGGGATGTACTTGTCAGTGCCTTCTGCCATTGCGGAAAAGCCGAACAGGCCTATTCCGGCAGCGCCGACACCGGCTGCCGCTGCGCTCTTAAGAAAGTCGCGGCGAGTTAAGAATTTTCCCATTTTCCGGGTCCTCCATAGAATGAATTTATAGAAGAAGCTTTCAACTCCTTTGCTATCTGTGATTACATTATCATGTTTTCTATGGACAGAGAAGACAGACTTTATACATTTATTATAAGGTTTTCCTTATAAGTGCTTGCTTCTTCCGGAGGAGGTGTGCATAATAGTAATATATCGTTTGGGGAGTGAGTGCGAATGTATAACAGGCATCTTGACACGTTTATCCAGGTCGCGAAGACGGGCAGCTTTTCTTCCGCTGCTCAGATGCTGTATGTTACACCCAGCGCAGTTATCCAGCAGATCAATGCCCTTGAGGCAGAGCTTGGCGTTGTTTTGTTTAACCGCACAAGAAGGGGCGTTTCACTGACGGAGGCGGGGGAGTTCCTCCTCACAGCCGGCAGTGATTATGTGGAAAGAGGCAGGAATATCATGCGCCAGCTTTCTTTGCTTGATTCCGGGAAAAAGACCATCACGCTCGGTACATCGCATGATTTCAAGGTTCGCCTTCTTTTTGATCTCTGGGTGCTTTTTGCCGGAAATGAG
>JAZRWD010000105.1:0-3334 GCA_045599525.1 Candidatus Limivicinus sp.
TGTGCCGAAGATCCCTGTGGGAAAACAGTTCAAGATGCTTGTTACCAACAAATATTTTGTGATGAGCATCTTCGTCCTTGTTGCTGCGCTCTTCTACGAATATTTGCAGGGTGCCAACAGCCGCACCTACATGATCCAGTATATCCTGGGCGGCAACGCCGAAAACAACTATCAATTTTTATACCTCATCATCTCCATGCAGCCCATGGCCATCGGCGCGGTGGCTGTACCCCTCCTTGCCCGGAAATTCGGGGCTCGTACAATTATGATGTCCTCCGCAATTATCACCCTTACCGGCCTTGGTATTTCCCTTTTGAATCCATATAGCTTCGTGAATGCGGTGGCGGGTGGTTTTATCTTCGCCTGCGGCATCTTCGCGGTCAGCAATATGTATAACGTGTTCCAGCAGCAGGCATCGGATGACATTGAGTACCGCTACGGTTTCCGTCCGGAGGGTACGGTGGCAAACGGCATCATCATCGCCGTCTACACCCTCGCTATGACACCCTTCTCCTCCATCTATGAGACTGTCCTCTCCAATCGGGGCTTCCAGGCTCCCGTTACCGATGCCGTGACTGGCATTACCACCGTGTTCCAGCAGAACGCCGCAGTCAACAACTGGATGATTTTCGCCTACTATGGCAGCTACGCAATTTTTGCCGCCGTTGTGCTCGTAGTATGTATCTTCTTCAATTTGGAGAAGAAAATGCCGGAGATCCATGCGGAGCTTACCACCCGCGCTAAGAAAGCTGCCGAAGATCGGGGCGAGGTTTACGTCTCCCCGGAGGAGCAGGACCGCATTGAGATGGAAGCGGCCGCAAAGGAATTGGAGGAAAGCCGCATTGCCGAACTGAAAGCCCTCTGTGAGAAGAAGGGACTGGATTTCGAGACTGAGAATCGAAAATATATCGACAAACAGGCAAAAAAACAGAGGAAAAACAAGAAGTAAGGGCGGAGTGCAATGAAAAAGATATCCTTTAACGATAATTGGCTATATAACGGAAAAGCAATAACGCTTCCCCACGACGCTATGCTGCACGAAAATCGCGATCCAAATGCGCAATGCGGGAGTGCGGGCGCTTTCTTCCCGGATGGAGAGTATGTGTATGAAAAGCGTTTCGAACGCCCGGCGGCAGAGCACTGGCCGTCGTCCGGGCAGGCACGTCTGGGGCGATCAAAATCGAGGTGACGGATGGAAAAAATGCCGCAGAGACAGCAATATCTGTCAAAGGAGAGGAGAATATATGATGAAAGCCACTCATTTGCAAACCGAATGCCTGACTGAACCTTTGGGTCTTGGTAACATACAGCCCCGCTTTTCATGGAACTGTGAGGGCGGCATTACGCAGAGTGCTTATCAGGTCATCTGCAAATGCGGCGAGGAAGTAACTTGGGATAGCGGTAAAGTGATGTCCTCGGCCATGACACACATTCGCTATGCGGGAAATCCTCTCCGTAGTCGAGAGAGTATAGTCTGGAGCGTACAACTCTGGGATGAAAACGATGACCCTGGAGAAGTCAGCGAAAGCCATTTTGAACTTGGGTTGCTGGAGAGCACAGACTGGTCTGCAAAGTGGATCAGCGGTGACTATCAGCCTAAGAAAAATAACCGTTACCCCGTGGACTGCTTCAAAAAGGAGTTTGCCGCCCATGGGAAAATAGCTAAGGCGCGGCTCTACGCTTCCGCGCGCGGCGTATATGATGTGAGCATAAATGGCAGGCGTCTCGAGAATTTCATTTTAGCGCCTGGTATTACCGATTATCGCAAGCGTATTCAGTATCAGACTTATGATGTGAGTGCTTTGTTAGAAGAGAAAAATACCGTTGAGCTGCGACTTGCGGACGGCTGGTATCGCGGTTCCAGCGCTGCTTACGGCGTTGTGAACGTCTATGGTTCAAGGACTAGTCTCATTGCCCAGCTTGAGGTGACCTATGAAGACGGTCATGTTGATCTTTTATGCACCGACAGCTCCTGGGGGTGGTCTAATGATGGATCTATCCGCTTTGCTGATCTGAAGGATGGCGAAATATATAACGCAGCCATGAAGCCGAGCTATGACCGCAAAGCAGTGGAGGTAGCTCCGCCTACTGCACCGCTAGTCGCTTCGGATAATGTACCTGTCACAGAGCATGAACGCTTTGCTGCGAAGCGAGAAGGGAACATTCTCGACTTCGGACAGAACATTGCAGGTTATGTTGAACTTGTTGTCAGAGGAACGCAGGGGCAGTGCGTCAAGCTCATACTGAGTGAGGTGGTAAAAGACGGTCATGTTGACTTGACAGGCATACAGGAATCCCGGCCGGCCAAGGGCTGGAATCAGATTAGCCTGATAAAAAAGCTGCTGACTGGTAAAATCAGCGGTGAGAATGATCCTACACCAAGACAAGAGATTGTCATTACCTGTTCAGGCAAGGAGGATCATTACAAAACCTCTTTTGCAGTTTTCGGCTTCCGTTATGCACAGATTGTTGGCGATGTGGACATTGATGCGTCTGCTATCGCAGTATACTCTCACATGGAGCAGACTGGAGATTTTACCTGCTCCGATGAGCGGGTAAACAGGTTAGTGGAGAACACTAGGTGGAGTATGAAAGGCAATTTCCTTGATATACCCACAGATTGTCCGACGCGAGAGAGGTTGGGCTGGACGGGCGATGCCCAGATATTCTTTGATACTGGTGCTTACCTGTTGGACACAGCACCATTCTTTGCAAAGTGGCTGCGCGACATGGAGGATGCACAGTATAAAAACGGACTTCTTCCAGCTGTTCTGCCTTTCGGTGGCGTGGAGCAAATGTATAAATCCACAGGCTCGTCGGTGGGATGGGCGGATGCAGTGTATCTAATCCCGTACCGCTATTGGAAGCGCTTTGGAGATAAAGAAACGCTGATTCATTATTGGCCCATGATGAAAAAGTATGCCGAATATCTCATGGGAAACCTCGGTATGCGTGACAAAAAAGAGGCCAGGCAGAACACGGACAACGCCTATACCTATGAGAAAGGCATTCATCTGGGCGAATGGCTGGAGCCGGAGGAATTCCGGGACACCATCTACGGCACGCAGGCAAAGCACCCGGAGGAGTGTACCGCCTATCTGTATCTCGCCATGACGACTATGGCCGAGATTGCGGATGAAATTGGAGAGTGGGACTACGCCGAAAAGCTAAAGACCTATGCGGCTGGGGCTAAGAAAGCCTATTTGCGCTTTGCTGAACTGGATACAAACCGACAGGCGAAGTTGGTGCGTCCGTTGGCTCTCGGCCTTTTGGACGGCGAAACGAAGGAAAAGGCGCAAAAGCGGCTCAAACAGGCTGTGGAGAACTACCGTTT
>JAZRWD010000106.1:0-9652 GCA_045599525.1 Candidatus Limivicinus sp.
TTTCGACATAACTTTTTCCTCCATGAACAGATTAGAAATTCATCACAATCTGCGCCTCACTTATCGCATACTGCAGAGGCAGAAGGTAAACCTGAACCGTGAAAAAAAGAAAAAGCACCGTACAAATGTCAACGTTAACCACGCAGGATATTACTATCCCTTGGTCACTTGACTTCGTACGGTGCTTGGTAGATTTTCAGATCAGATGAGAGCTGCTCCGCTCGCTCGATTAGAAGCAGATATGAAATTGTCTATAGTCATGATATGCCCCTGTTCACACGATTGCAAGCATTATTTTTGTTTCCGTGTTAAGGTGTCGGCGCAAGACGACATTTCAACAAATTTACCTTCCCCCTGCCGCAGGCAGACTGCAAAATTTCTAATTTTGCCATGCGGGTTTGGGGTGCGCTAACCCCAACAAGTGCCGGGTGAGAGATGAGCAAAAAATCATTTTTGTCAGACAAGGCGTAACTTGCTCTTGGCAAGTTACATGCCTGGCTGAAACACGAAAAATGAGTTTTTGCATCTCACGGCGAAACTTGCTCTTATATAGTGCATTCCCTGTAAAGCCTTCGTTTTAGCGTAAAAAACAGTCGGTGATAGAAACCACTGACTGAAAAACTCAAAACTATTGGGCATCGACGATAGGTGCCATGACATAACAGTTTCGTAGAAAAGATATGGATCCTAGGCTGTTTCTTTTTGGGCTTGCGCGGAAAATTGTAATTTCATCAAAAAGAAATTAATATAAAATCGCACATGTCACTGATTATTTCGTTATACATAGTGAAAGGAGGTTTCAGCATGTCCCTGGACTTAGACGAGCAATACGACAAAATCTATCGCTATTGCTATTACAAGCTGCGCCACAGAGAATCGGCCGAAGATGTGACGCAAGAAACCTTCCTGCGCTTTTTCCGAACTTACGGGGGAGAGAAACAGAATCTTCCCTTGCTTTACACCATCGCAAGGAACCTATGTATGGATGAATTCCGAAGGCAGCAAAACGAACCATTGTGCGAAGAGGATAGCCAATTTGTTTTTGAGGATGGTGTTTTGCAAAACGAAACGCTTCGCACCGAGCTGAACAAATTATCCGAGGAGGATCGGGAACTGCTGCTTTTGCGATATGCAAACGAGGTGCCGCTGCCTGCGCTATGCAAGCTGTATGGCATTTCCCGCTTTGCCTTGTACCGGAGATGCAGCAAGCTATTATCTGAATTACGACAGAGAATGGAGGGATGACCGGATGAAAAAACGTGAACTTATAGAGGGACTGAAAGCGACCTTCGATGTGACTGCACCACAAGAAAAAACTGCGTTTCTGCAAAAGCTGGAGGTGCAGCCCATTTCAAATGCAGCCTTTGTATGGATGCAGCTGCGCTATATGCGTGGATCTATTCTGCTTGTTTCTATCCTCGGCTTGGTTATGCTTCTGCTGGGCGGTGCTGCGCCGAAGATGGAAATGCTCTGGATCTTTTCTGCGCTTTCCCCATTCCTGGCCTGCTCTGTACTGGGCGTGGCTCGTCGTTCCTATGTGTGCGGAATGGAAGAACTGGAATTTGCCACACGCTTTTCGTTGAAAAGTGTGATGCTGGCACGGATGGGCTGCATGTTTGCACTGAACGGGCTTGTTCTGCTGGCAATGGTACTTTTCCTTGGCAGTAATGGCATCTGGATTCTAAAGACAGGCGTTTATCTTCTGCTCCCATATTGCTCCACCATCAGCATTTCCCTGCCGCTGACGCGAAAGTTCCACGGAAAATTTGTTTCTTATCTCTGCATTTTTGTATCTGCTGCGGTCAGCGCCTGCGTGGTCTATGTGCAGATAAATACGATTGTGATCGGTACTTTGGTGATCAGCCTATTACTGGCGGCAGAGCTCTTCATCATTATATCGGAAAGCGCAAAACTCATTCATCAAACGGAGGAACTGACATGGAATTATTGTTAGACAGAGTCAGCAAACAATATCAGAACAAAATCGCTGTTGATCGGCTAAACTTAAAACTGCAGCCGGGCGTCATCGGCCTGCTTGGGGCTAATGGCGCAGGAAAAACGACATTGATGCGTATGATCTGCGGCATTCTACGCCCTACAAGCGGCAGTATTTCGCTGGACGGCGTAGATGTTTCGGAGGAAGCCTACCGTGCTGAGCTGGGTTACCTGCCCCAGGATTTCGGTTATTACCCCAGTTTTACTGGGCGGGATTTTCTGCTCTATATGGCGGCACTCAAGGGTTTGGATAAGTCCGCTGCCATGCGCCGCAGCGATGAGCTTTTAGAGTTAGTCGGTCTTTCTGAAAAGGCAAACAGAAAAATCAAAACCTATTCCGGCGGCATGAAGCAGCGCCTCGGCATTGCACAGGCGCTGCTGAATCACCCCAAGCTGCTGATTCTGGACGAACCCACTGCGGGACTTGACCCAAAGGAGCGGGTGCGCTTCCGTAACCTCATTGCCGAGTGCGGCAAGAGCAGCATCGTCCTGCTCTCCACCCACATCGTCAGCGATGTGGAGCATATCGCTGACCGTATCCTGATGATGAAAAACGGACAGATAATCTGGGACGGCACGCAGGCAGAAGTCGGAGAAAATCTGGAGGAGTTTTATTTGCAGGAATTCGGAGGTGAGGACGATGCGTAACGGTATGACGCTTTATAAGGCCGAGCTTCGAAAAATTCTGTGCAAAAAATCTGTGTGGATCGCGATGGTGCTCGGCACGGTACTGGTAGTGCTTCTGGGAATTACAAACTTTTCTGTTGACGGAGGCGCTTATGTCAAATATCAGGAAACGGTTTTGACCGAACTGTCCGGTCAGGCTATGGATCAGGCTTTTTTTGAGCGGTTCCATGATGAAATCAATACGGAAATTCAGGATAACTGGAATAGATATGAGTTTATCAATGATTACGATCCCTCGGCAATTCCTCAAAATGCCGTTGCGAACATCGGAAAAGATGCCTTATATGATTACATCTATAATGTCGTGAGAGACAGAGATGCCATTCTGACCGTTACCGCTGACGAATTTTACGCTGCCATGCGAGCCGACATTATAAAAGATGGGCGAGAGCTAGGCAGCAGCAATGAGGAAATCGACACATGGCTGGAGCGCTTTGACAGTATTCCCACGCCCATAGCGTACAGCTATGCACTATCATATCAGAATATTCTGGATGATCTCTTTTTAATCGGCTGGGTATTATTCCTGAATATTGCCGTGGCGCTTGCCGGCGTTTATGCCGATGAAAAGACTTATCGGACGGATGCCATGATTCTCTCTGCCAAGAACGGCAGAGCACCAATCTGTGCCGCAAAACTCTTTGCCGGAATGACTGTCTCCTTGATGCAGACAGCCGTGCTGCTTGGCATCGGAATCGGAACCATGTTTGCGTTCTATGGTACAAGCGGATGGAATGCCATGATACAGCTTGTGATTCCCTCCTCCCCGTGGAATATTACCATTGGAACGATGGTGCTCATTTATTTTGTACTGGCAATCGTTTCCAGCATTCTCTTTGCCCTGACAAATATGGCGGTATCGCATTTCACCCATTCCGCAGTAGCCACCATGGCGATCCATGCTGCAGTTCTGTTTGCCGGACTGTTCAATATGCCTGCCAAACTGGGACTTCTTGCCAAGCTCTGGCAGCTTCGCCCCACAATGGCGCTGTATTACGGAACATTCTGCAATACATACATGTATGGTAAGCTCAATAATGTTGAGATTTCCGTGCTGCTGTATGCGGGGATTGCGGTTATTCTTGCGATTGTGCTGATGCTGACTTATCGGAAATCACAGGTGGAGAGCAGATAATTTTTAGTACTGTTTTTACTCCTGTAAAGGGAATAGTTAGCATTGCTGTTCATAAGGGGTATATACGGATATATCCCATAAGAAATTGACCTCTCAAAAAATGGAGTACTTACTCCTGTTTTGAACCTCAAAACGTCCTAAAAATGAACAGAATGATCTGTCTATTATAAGGGTGAAATATTACAAAAAACACCTGTTGCATCAGGTCAATATGATAGCTTCAGGCCACTATGTGTACTGTATCATATCCTGGTGTATTTGCTTCTATAACACACCCGCACCGGTCGGTCACAAGCATCTATTGCGCTGATGTTGATATGTTTTTTGTCATCATTAATTGCATAGAAAAAGCCCGAGAGGTAACAGCTATTAACTGTGCCTCTCAGGCTTATTTCTTTTTCGCAACCTGCTCAGCAGACTCCCGATAGATCAAGTTTACTCTAACTTGTCTTATTGGAAGCCCACAAAAGGGTGGGCTTTTTTGATGGAATTTATTACAGGATGGAAAAAAGCGGGGGAAACTTCATTTTCCGGGACGTTCAGCCGATCAGCAGCTCGTAAATGTGGATGCAGAAATAAGCGGTCGGGATGCCGAACAGCAGGGCATCCGCACGGTCGAGCATACCGCCGTGGCCGGGAATCAGGTTGGAAGAGTCTTTTACGCCGAGATAGCGCTTCAGCATGGACTCGGCCAGATCGCCGAGCTGCCCCATGGTCGAAGCCAGCAATGCGGTGAGAACGCAGAGCCACATGGGCAGGGGGTAGAGCGGCTTCAGCAGGAAACAGAGCAGCACGCCGCAGACGAGCGAGGAGACCGCGCCGCATATGCAGCCCTCTATCGACTTGTTGGGGGAAATATGTGGGGCAAGCTTATGTTTGCCGAACCGGGTGCCGCCCAGAAGGGCAAAGGTGTCGCAGCACCAGCAGGAAAGGCAGCCCACGAGTGCTGTGGGGATCCATTTATCCGTGGCACACACGCCGCACATCAAAACAACAGAGAACCCGGGATATGCCAGCGTTGCCAGAGAAAAGACGACACCCGGGCCACCGATCTTCGGATTGACGATTCCACGGAACATAATGACAAACAGCACAAAAAAGGCACAGGCGATGCCGGCTGCCTCACCGGCATTCAGCAGGGCGAGAACTGCCTCCGCCAGAATAAACAGGTAGGAAGGCCAGGCGGCACAGATAATGTCTTTTTTCCGGTAATTCTCAAACAGTTCATACAGGCAGAGAATTCCGGAGAAAGCGAAAAACAGCACACGTGTCACGCGGGACAGGCAGACGCAGCCTGCACAGATGGAAAACAGTACGGCTGCAGAGATAATTCTAGTTTTCAACGGGAAACCTCTTTTCTCCATTCCTTTGCGCAAAGCAGGAGCGGGATCATGCCGGTTCGTAGGACTTACTGACCTCCGAACCGCTGGCGTCGTACTCGATATTTTCCATCAGCTCAGGATCGATGCGGCTGCGTTTTTTTATGGTCAGACCCTGACCCTGCAGATTGAAGACCCAAATCTTATAATTCGGATAAGCGGGGTCCGGCTTGCGGAACAGACCGGATTCGTTCAGACGGCAGAACTTTGCCCGCCCCTCCGGCGTGTCCAGAAGGTCACCAGGACCGCTGTAATAAAGCTCATCCTGCAGTGCCTGTTTTTTGAATTCGTCCCAGCTTTCATCGCTGGCTTTTGCAACATCGTTGGGCTGTATCATACGGACCTCCGCAGACGGTTTACTAATCAATTTAGGATAGCATAAATCACGGTAATGCGCAACAGGGCATTCTTTGCCGATTATGGAATTTCCCGGTGTTTTTCCTGCGGAATATTGACCTGTAACGGGATTAATGCTAAAATACTACGCTATACTACTATGTGATAATATGCCTATCTTAGGTTTGACTGTTTTGAGGAACGATTATGTGGATTGCAGATCAGTGGAAAGATTTTGAGGTTCTGGATTGCTCGAAGGGCGAAAAGCTGGAGCGGTGGGATAAGTATTATCTGGTCCGGCCGGACCCGCAGGTCATCTGGGACACGCCCAGACGGAACATGCACTGGAACGACCGGGACGCCCGCTACCATCGCAGCGAAAGCGGAGGCGGCAGCTGGGAGAAGGGAAAGCTTCCGGCAAACTGGCAGGTGCATTACGGTGAACTGACCTTTAACGTAAAGCCGATGAATTTCAAGCATACCGGCCTTTTCCCCGAACAGGCGGTGAACTGGGACTGGGCAATGCATAAGATCCGTACGGCTGGCCGGCCGGTCAGCGTGCTGAACCTGTTTGCCTATACGGGCGGCGCGACGGTAGCCTGCGCCAAAGCGGGCGCCCAGGTCTGCCACGTGGACGCAGCAAAGGGCATGGTCGCCTGGGGCAAGGAAAATGCGGCAGCTTCAGGCCTTGCAGACGCACCGATCCGCTGGATCGTGGATGACTGCGGAAAGTTTGTTGAGCGGGAGATCCGGCGCGGCCACCGTTATGACGCCATTATTATGGACCCACCGTCCTATGGCAGAGGCCCCGGCGGCGAGGTGTGGAAGCTGGAGCAGAATCTGTGGCCCTTTGTCTCCCTGTGTGCAGGCGTTCTTTCCGATGATCCGCTGTTTGTGCTGATCAATTCCTATACCACAGGGCTTTCGGCTTCTGTCCTGTCCTACGTGTCCGATAGTATTTTCACCCGTAAATTTGGCGGCCATTCCGAAAGCCGCGAGCTGGGTCTTCCGGTAAAGGATACCGGCCTGGTGCTGCCCTGTGGAACAACCTGCCGTTGGGAGAGATAAACCGTGAGCGCAATTATTCAAGTGAAAGACCTGCATTTCTCCTATCCTGAAGAGAAAGCAGAGATCCTGAAGGGCATCAGCCTGGATATTGAGGAAGGCAGCTTTGTGGCTGTCCTGGGACGCAACGGCTCCGGCAAGTCTACGCTTGCCCGCCACTTCAATGCCGTCCTTCTGCCATCATCGGGCACCGTTTCTGTAAACGGAATGCTTACCTCCGAAGAGGAAAACATTCTGCCGATTCGCAGTATTGTGGGTATGGTGTTCCAGAATCCCGATAACCAGATCGTCAACAACGTGGTGGAAGACGATGTCGCCTTTGCCCCGGAAAACCTGGGCGTACCCCCGGAGACGATTCGTGAGAGGGTCGATTCGGCACTGAAGACGGTCGGCATGTATGAATTCCGCCGTCACGCCCCCCATCTGCTCTCGGGCGGGCAGAAGCAGCGTGTAGCCATTGCGGGCGTATTGGCTATGCAGCCACGGGTCCTGGTGCTGGACGAGTCCACCGCCATGCTGGACCCCCGTGGCCGTCAGGATGTCCTCCGTACCGTGGAGACCCTGTGCCGCGAGAAGGGCATAACGGTTGTCCTGATCACCCATCATATGGACGAATGCATCCATGCGGACCGGCTGATCGTTATGTCAGAAGGGCGCGTGATCCTCGACGGTCCTCCGGTGGAGACCTTCGAGCATACTGCCGCGATGGAAGCTGCGGGGCTTGCTGTCCCCGATACGATACGCCTGGCCCATGCACTGCGGAAAGAGGGATATTCCCTGGCGGAAAGGTTGCTCACCGTCGAGCAGTGTGCTGCCGGGGTGGCTGCCTGCAAAAAAGCAGACTGATCATAGCGGAGTAAGGAAAAAATGGCAGAAATAAAAATTGAAAATCTTCGCCATGTTTACAGCAGCGGCACGCCCTTTGAACGGGTGGCGATCGAAAACGTAAACCTGACGATACCGCAGGGGCAGTTTGTTGGCCTGATCGGGCATACCGGCTCGGGAAAGTCGACCCTGATCCAGCATCTGAACGCACTGCTTTCCCCAACCTCCGGCAGGGTCCTGCTGGACGGTAAGGATATTAACGAAAATAAAGTCTCCCGGCGGGACTGCCGTTATCAGGTGGGGCTGGTTTTCCAGTATCCGGAATACCAGCTGTTCGAGGAGACGGTATATAAAGACATTGCCTTTGGTCCGAAAAACATGAAGCTCCCGGAGGCAGAGATCGACAAACGCGTCCGCGAAGCAGCAGACTTTGCGGGGGTCGACCCGGCCTGGTTTTCTGCATCACCGCTGGAGCTCTCCGGCGGCCAGAAGCGCCGTGTAGCGATAGCCGGTGTGATCTCCATGCGCCCTGGCGTGCTTGTCCTCGACGAGCCGACAGCGGGCCTTGATCCGGAGGCCTGTGCCACGATTCTGGAGAATCTGCGCAATTATCAGGAGAAGACCGGTTCAACGGTCATCATTGTCAGCCACAGCATGGATGATGTAGCCCGTCTGGCAGACCGCCTAATCGTGATGAACGGCGGCCATGTGGAGTTTGACGGCACCCCGGAGGAGGTCTTCTCCCACGCGGCGCGTCTGACGGAGATCGGCCTGAATGTTCCCGCAGCGGCACGTATCGCCATGGCTCTGCGCACACAGGGAATGGATCTGCCGGAGTCAATCTATACCTATGAAATGCTGTTAGACGCGGTACTCCGCGCAAAGGAGGCGTCTGCATGCTGAAGGATATTACCCTTGGCCAGTACTTCCCGGGGGATACCGTTGTCCATCGCCTGGACCCGCGCACCAAGATCCTGCTGGTCATCATCTACGTTGTTGCCCTGTTTAATGCCAACGGCTGGGGCTCCTATCTGTTCATGATCGCGCTGACCTTTGGCTGCATGAAGCTGGCCCATCTTTCCCTGAAGAACATGTTCAAGGGTCTCAAACCGATGCTGATCATCATTGCCTTTACCGGTCTTTTGAATATGTTCTATACCACAGGCACGCCGGTGCTTCCCGGCTGGCCAATCACCGTGGAAGGTATTGACCGTGCGGCAAAAATGATGCTGCGTATCGTCCTTTTGATTACCGGAACCTTTATGCTGACCTATACCACCAGCCCCATGCAGCTGACCGACGGGCTGGAGATCCTGTTAAATCCCCTGAAAAAGGTCCGCGTCCCGGTTCATGAGTTGACCCTGATGATGTCCATGGCTCTGCGCTTTATCCCCACCCTGATCGAGGAGACAGACAAGATCATGTCGGCACAGAAGGCACGCGGAGCAGACTTTGAGAACGGAAACCTGATGGAGCGGGCCAAGGCTCTGCTGCCGGTTCTTGTGCCGCTGTTTGTGTCGGCTTTCCGCCGCGCAGATGAGCTGGCTGTCGCCATGGAGAGCCGCTGCTACCACGGCGGCGAGGGGCGCACCCGCATGAAAAAGCTGCAGATGGGCCTGCGGGACTTTGTGGCCTTCGGCCTTGGTGCGGCTCTGCTGGTGCTGATCTTTGTGTTGAAAACCTATGGAATCTGAGATGAAAAATATTGCATTGCGGCTGCGGTATGACGGAAGCGCCTACCATGGCTGGCAGACCCAGAAAAATAATATCACCGTGCAGGAAACGCTGGAGGCTGCCCTCGCAAAGACCTGTGGCCATCCGGTAAAGACCGTTGGCTGCGGGCGGACCGATGCGGGCGTCCATGCCCTGCGTTACTGCGCCAACTTCAAAACGGACTGCCGCATCCCGGTGGAGCGACTGCCTTACGCCATCAACAGCCGCCTTCCGCGGGACATTGTGGTGACCGATGCGGTGGAGGTGGAGGCGGGCTTTAACGCCATCGGCTCCTGCAACCGTAAGGAGTATATTTATAAGATTCAGAACTGTGCCATACGCGACCCGTTTCTGGAGAGCCGCACCTGCTTTTATCCCCAGCATCTGGATCTGGATATGATGAAGCGGGCTGCAGCAGCCTTCGAAGGCACCCACGATTTCAAGGCTGTCCGTTCCGAGGGAACGCAGACAAAAACGACGGTCCGCACGGTCTACCACTGCCGTGTGGAAAAGGAAG
>JAZRWD010000107.1:0-2853 GCA_045599525.1 Candidatus Limivicinus sp.
ACTATTGGGATAATTTCAACAGTTATTTTTCTTTTTCTCGTTTTGGCAGAGCTTCCCTTTGCCGCTTGTCAAGCGTCCGCTCCTGGGGTATAATTTCAAGCAATGAAATACAACAACAGGATGGTAGACAAATGGACGAACGTATGGTAAATGAAGTGATTGCCGAAGAGGAAGCTATCTCCGCTGCAGAGATTCCCGAAGCGGAGCTCATCGAAGAAGTTCCCGAGCAGGATGTAACCAAGGGTACCCTGTACATCGTTGCCACGCCGATTGGCAATTCCCGTGACATGTCCCCCCGCGGCCGACAGATCCTCACCGATGTGGATATGATTGCCGCTGAGGAC
Organism: Candidatus Limivicinus sp.; assembly: GCA_045599525.1. Taxonomy (GTDB): domain Bacteria; phylum Bacillota; class Clostridia; order Oscillospirales; family Oscillospiraceae; genus Limivicinus. The sequence goes on from JAZRWD010000107.1 coordinate 345, forward strand.
ACCCGTCGTTCCATGATCCTGCTGAACAAGCTGGAGATCCACAACCGTCTGGTCTCCAACCACAAATTCAACGAGTACGGCAAGGCTGCCTGGTTCATCAACGAAATGCTGGCCGGAAAGAGCGTTGCCGTGATCACCGACGCGGGCACCCCCTGCATCTCCGACCCGGGGAACGAGCTGATCAAAGCCGCCGTGGAGGCAGGCATCCGCGTGGTCGGCGTTCCCGGCTGCTGCGCCGCCGTGAATGCACTGGCCATTTCCGGGTTTGACCTCTCCAGCTTCCTGTTCTACGGCTTCTTCCCCCGGGAGAATGCTGACCGCCGCAAGCTGATGGAAAAGATCCGCCGCGGTGATACCCGTACCTTTGCCTTCTACGAATCCCCCAAGCGGATCATGGACCTTGTCGATTTCTTTATCGATTACGGCGCTGTCTGCCGCATGTGCCTGTGCAACGATATGACCAAGCTCCATGAGATGACCTTCCGCGGCACGCCCGCAGAGGTGAAGGAGCAGCTTCTGGCGAAGGTCACCTACGAAAAGGGCGAATACGCCGTTATCGTGGAAATTGATGAAAGCTATGTGTTTGTGAAAACCGAGCACACCGTCACCCCGGAGGCCCTCCTCGTCGACGCCATGGTCTCGGGCGACCGCAACCTGAAGGACGCAGTCTCTGCCGTGCTGGCCGACCCCAACAATTCCTACAGCAAGAATGAACTGAAGGCCGCATCCCTGCGCCTGAAACGCCTTTTTGAATAAACCCGTCTTCCCCTTTTACTCCATATTACTATCTCTCACCATTGGAGGAGAATACCATGCCTACCACCTGGAACAGTTCCCCGGAAGAATTCCACAAGAAATATCTCGCCAACACAGATGCCTTTTACCGCCTGGGCGGCACAGCGCTTGCCCCCCAGATGGATGAGTTTATCATGAAATGCGCCCTCGGCCTGTGGAACAAGGCCGGCAGCATCACCCAAAGCCACGTAGACATTGCCAATGAGATCTATTCCCGCGGGCAGGCGAAGCCCACCTGGATGCTCTGGAACCTGACCTCGCAGGTCTGTGAAAACAACGTTTTTCTTCCGCCGCTGTTTTACTACACGCTGACGGAGAGCGACGCCAAACGCGGCCGTGACACCTCCCGTACCTTCATCCGTATGCTGACCAATATCCTTCTCTATTTGGCCGCCGTGGATGACGATGTGACGTACGAAGAAGCCGCCTATATCACCGAATGCACCGACCGCCTCACCGCGATCTGTGACGCGAACGGCGTCCCCCGCGGCAAGACCGGGCTCAACCCGCTGGACTTTGTCACCAGCGGTGAACCCTCTTTCCTCGAGAAAAACCCCGCACAGCCCGCAACCAGCGGCGGTGAGGCTGCGCAGGAGGCTGCACCCGAAGAAGCTAAAGCGGAGGAAAAGCCCAGCCTGGACGAGCTGATGGCACAGCTGGACGACCTGGTCGGCCTCGACGAGATCAAGAAGGATATTAAAAATCTGATGAACCTCATGAAGGTCCGCAAGCTTCGCCAGGAAAACGGGCTTTCGGTTCCCCCGATGTCCCTGCACATGGTGTTTCTCGGCAACCCCGGTACCGGCAAAACGACCGTAGCGCGCCTTATGGGCAGCCTGTATGCCGCGATCGGTGTGCTCAGCAAGGGCCAGCTGATTGAAACCGACCGCTCCGGCCTGGTAGCCGGTTACGTCGGCCAGACCGCGCTGAAGACACAGGAGGTCATCAAGTCCGCTCTCGGCGGTGTTCTGTTTATCGATGAAGCCTACGCTCTGGCAGGCGGCGGGGAAAACGATTTTGGCCATGAAGCGATCGACACCCTGCTCAAGGCCATGGAGGACCACCGCGATGAACTGATTGTGATCGTGGCCGGCTATAACGGTCCCATGACCAAATTCATTAACGCCAACCCCGGTCTGCAGTCCCGCTTCAACAAGTACTTCTATTTTGAGGATTATACGGGCGAGCAGCTGACCGCCATTTTCCGCAGCCAGTGCCGGAAGAATGAATATACCCTGACGGAAGAAGCCGACAAGGCAGCCGTGGAATTCTTCACTGACCTGTATGAAAACCGCTCGGACAATTTCGGCAACGGCCGTGACGTGCGAAACTGCTTCGAAGACATGATCATCCGCCAGAGCAACCGTGTTGCCGCGATGGAAGCCCCCACACGCGAGGACCTGATGGCCGTTCTCCCGGAAGACCTGGAAGACCCTGACGAAGATCTCCCGCCCGTCCCCGCGGCAGAAGATGATTCCCCTGCAGAGACAAAATAAAAAACTGTCCTCCCGATGCCGGCCGGCAAAGGGAGGACAGTTTTCTTTTGGTATTTTCGCAGCAACGCAGCAGCTTCCCGAAGGAATCATTTCGTCCACTGCAGCTTTTTCTGCGGCACGTAGCTTGTTCCGGGGCGATAATACTCAAAGATCACCGCATCGTTATCCTTTTCGTAATAGGGCTCATGGGCGGTCCAGCAGACCTTCATTGCGCCAAG
>JAZRWD010000108.1:0-4681 GCA_045599525.1 Candidatus Limivicinus sp.
GGGTCATGCCTGGGGAGGAAATCATCTGGGGCATCCAGGGCCGATACCTCATCCCGGTGCTGCCGCTGCTGTTCATGGCAATGCGCTGTAAGCAGCTGGAACTGAAGAAGAACCCGGGCGAGGTGTTGTTCATGCTGACGGCGCTGATCAGCTGCCGGGCAGGGCTGGAGATTCTGAACCAGACGGTCAACCGAGTGTAAACGGAGAAATGGACGGTCGATGGCTGGCCCCTGCAGAATTCTTTGGGGCCAGCCATCGCCGGTACACTGTGCGGTTCGGATGGATGCGGCAGGAATCAACTACTACTTTTAGTAAAAATTGGTAACAAATTTGACCTTGACCTGCATCTGTGCGTACGTTATAATCATAACAGGAAAAGAGAAGATGGTTCCGAGTTACTGTGACCCTCCGGGTGACAGTGACCGATGAGTGGTGGGGGCAACCGTACCGCTTGCCTTTTGCGAAGGAACAGATCCGGCCTGCCGACGCAGGTGGGTTCGGTACCTTCTTTTTTTACGATTTTTTCCAAAATGAAACGGAGGAAAGCTATGTCTATCTTAGACAAGATCTAGAACACTGCATTCAGCCGTAAGGCCTTCCTGAAGGGCTCCGCTGCCGCTACAGCTGCAGTGGCCGGCCTCAGCATGGGCGGCTGGACCAGTGAAAACAAGCTGATGGAGAACGCTGCGCCTGTAGAGCGCGCCCCCATCGTTGACCCCGAAGAGGGTGGCAAGTGGGTTGCCGCTGCCTGCTGGCACAACTGCGGCGGCCGCTGCATGAATAAGGTTATGGTAAAGGACGGCATGGTCGTCCGCCAGAAGACCGACGATACCCACCCCGACTCCCTGGATTACCCGCAGCAGCGCGGTTGCGTACGCGGCAAGGTCCAGCAGCAGCAGTGCTTCGGCGCAGACCGCCTGAAGTACCCGATGAAGAGAAAACACTGGTCCCCCGAAGAGCCGAACGGACATCTTCGCGGCATCGACGAGTGGGAGCGCATCAGTTGGGATGAGGCAATCAAGTATTGTGCAGACCAGTTCATCACCCTGCGCGACAAGTACGGCCCGCAGACCTTTATCACCGGCTCCTGGGGTTCCCTGTATGAGGCACCCCCGCTGCTGGCCATCGGTGGTCATACCTCCATTGCCGACTCCACCTCCTACGGCACCTATCTGCTGCACGTCGACAAGACCATCGGCATGGGCGCTAACGGCTTCGGTACCGGCAATGACCGCTATGATATTCTGAACGCAGATTACTGCGTGCTGCTGTCCTGCAACACCGCATGGTCCGCCCCCGGCACCCCGATGATGAACTACATGCGCGGCAAGGAAGCCGGCGTGAAGTTTGTTTCCATCGACCCGATGTACTCCGCCTCCGCACAGGCTCTGGATGCTGACTGGGTCCCCGTCCGCACCGGTACCGACACGGCCCTGCTGCTGGGCGTTGCCTCTGAAATGCTGCGTCTGGACGCGGAAGAAGGCGACATCGTTGACTGGGAATTCCTGGACAAGTACACCGTCGGCTTTGACGCAGACCACAAGCCTGCAGACCTGAAGAGTGATGTAAACTTTGTGGATTACCTGAAGGGCGAATACGACGGTATCCCCAAGACCGCGGAATGGGCTGCCAAGATTACCGGCACCGATCCCGAGAATATCACCAGCCTGGCCCGTGTTATGGGCAAGAAGAACAACGTCTGGTTCATGTACAGCTTCGCAGCCGCCCGTAACGACGGTTCCGAAAACATCCCGCAGATCGTGCTGACCATCGGCGCAATGGGCGGCCACATGGGCAAGCCCGGCAACTGCACCGCTCTGAGCTACACCCAGAACTCCGCTAACTCCGGCGGTTCCAGACTGGTCCGCGGCGGCGGCACTGGCACTGACACTGGCCTAACCAACGGCGTGGAAGGCATCGTTGTCGGCCCGCAGGCATGGGATGCTGTTCTCACCGGCAAGTACCATGACATCGGCGACTATTACGGCTACACTCCCGAGGGCGTTGTTGCCGGACAGGACCGCACCTGCGACATCCACTGCATCGTGAACATGGACGAGCACGCCTACCTGCAGACCGGCCCGAACATGAAGGCCGGCATCGAGGCCTACCGCAAAGTCGACTTTACGATGACCTGCGCCCAGTTCCTCACCACCCCGGCAAAGTATTCCGACATCGTGCTGCCCTGCACCACCATGTGGGAACGCCCGGGCATGCTGTACTCCTCCAACAAGGAATTCCTGTACTGCGCCTCCCAGGTCACCGAGCCTCTCTATGAAGCAAAGAACGACCAGGAAATCTACAGCCTGCTGATGGACGCCATGGGCCTCAACAGCAAGGATTACTATCCCATCAGCGAGAAGCAGCAGTTCTTCAACCAGATCGCCGGCTCCACCGTCGTCAAGGATGGCTGCGTAGAGAGCGCTGCCGCCATGAAGTACGACGTATACGGTAACCCGCTGGTCGCTGCCCTGGAGTATGAGACGCTGGTCACCATCACCCAGGAAGACATCGACGCATGGGGCGTTGAAGGCACACCGCAGGAAGGCCGCATCTCCCTGCAGGAGTTCATTGACAACGGCGGCTACCAGGTCGAGCGCCACGAGGGCGACGGCTTCGGCACCATCGGCTATGAGGCCTTCATTGCCGATCCGGAGAACAACCCGCGCGACACCGTTTCCGGTAAGTTCGAGATTTGCTCTCAGTCCAAGGCTGACCTGTTCAACAGCTTCGGCTTTATCGACTGGGATTACAAGCCGTACCCCGAGTACATTACCCCGACAACCGGCTATGAGACTACCTTCAAGAACGGCGATATCGACGGCGAGAAGGGCGAGTTCCCGTACCTGCTGTACAACATCCACTACCTCAGAAGATCCCACTCCACCTTCAATAACTGCCCGTGGCTGCGCGAGACCTGGCCGAACCCGGTCTTCATCAACGCAGACGACGCAAAGGAACTGGGCATCGTCAACGGCGACACCGTACTCATCACCACCAAGACCGCACAGGCTCTGCGTAAGGCTTGCGTGATGCAGGGACTTATGCCCGGCGTGGTATCTATCCCCCACGGTGCATGGGCCAATGTGGACGAGGATACCGGCATCGACAAGGGCGGCGCAGACAACTACCTGCTCGGCGATGAGATCTCCGGCTCCGGTGTCACCCCGTACAACAACATCAACTGCCGCATTGAAAAGTATGACGGCGAAGAGCTGATGGATGATGCTTACACCGATTCCCGCATTATTGAGCTTTAAGAGAGGAGTCAACGGATATGGCATTAGGATTTTATTTTGATATGACCCGCTGCGTCGGCTGCCGCGCCTGCCAAGTCGCCTGCAAGGACAAGAATAACCTGGACCTCGGCACCATCCTGCGCAACGCGAAGACCTACGAGGTCGGCACTTTCCCGAAAGTAAAGACCTTCAGCTATGCAGCGACCTGCAACCACTGTGAGAACCCGGCCTGCGTGGCTGTCTGCCCTGTTGGCGCAATGTATAAGGCCGAAGACGGCACTGTACAGCATGACGAGGCACTGTGCATTGGCTGCCAGGCCTGCGTGAACGCCTGCCCCTACGGTGTGCCCCAGTATGTTGAGGCAAAGCAGAAGTCCACCAAGTGCGACAGCTGTGCATACCTCCGTGCCAAGGGCATGAAGCCCGCCTGCGTGGACGCCTGCCCCAGCCGTGCGCTGGACTTCGGCGACATTGATGAGCTGAAGGCAAAGTATGGCCCCAATCTGGTGTCTGACCTGCCGATTCTGCCGGATTCCTCTGTGACCGGCGCAAATGTGCTGATCAAGGCAAAAGATTGTGCACTGAGCGGCGAGCCTGTGGAACTGCCTCTGTAAACCGGACGGCGGGAAAACCAAACATATGTCAGGGGGTGTCCTTTCCGGGCACCCCCCTTTTGAATCAACGGCGGTGTTAAGGTACTATATGCCGGATGATTGCGGGTAGAAAAGGTCTGTGCTATACTGAAAAAGAAAGAACGGAGCGAACCGAAATGAGGCAGGATATAACATGGGAACTTTGCTGCAGAGCATGAGCGGCGGGTATGCCCGCCCGGAATTTATCTCCGCGAGCTGCATCAACAAAAAGCAACGGAAATACACCTGCACAGTGTGCACGGACATCTGCCCGCAAAAGGTGTTCAGTCTTTCGGCGCAGGAAAAACTGCGCTGGGACAAATGTATCGGCTGCGGGCTGTGTGTGTCAGCCTGTCCGAGCCGATGTATCGCCGCTTCGGCGCCGATGCGGCGGGAGTTGACGCAGGACATCGACCTGAGCAGGCCCGTGAGTTTTTCCTGCTATAAGGAAGAAAAGCTCTGCGACAAGACTGTGGATTGCCTGGGCAGCCTCCCTTGGGAGCTGCTGGCCGTGCTGGCCCTGCAGACCGATGTAGTGCTGCAGATCCGCGCCTGCGGAGAATGCGAGGAAGAGGCCCGCTGCGCGACCCTGCGGAGTAACCTGGAGAAACTGTTGCTCTTCCTGGGAGAGGATCGGTTCACGCAGCGCGTGCACATCCTGCATGGGGAAGACTTTGCGACTGCGGCAGTGGACCCGGGTGAGAAAACCGTGGATCGGCGGGAGATCCTGTCCGGTGCGAAAAAGAGCCTGACAAAGAACCTGGCGCGTGCGGCGGCGAGACGTCTGCCCTTCCTGGAGGAGACAGACCC
>JAZRWD010000109.1:0-12699 GCA_045599525.1 Candidatus Limivicinus sp.
TTCTTCCGGATAGACAGGGGATGAGGGATCCATACGGGTGCCGGGTACCCGGACAGAGGCAAGAATGGATTCTAAATCTTCGGTGTTGCCAAAGGAATTTTCCGTGCTGTCAGGGAGATCTTCGGCGGGGGTAAGGGTATAGGCGGAATCTTCCCCGACGATATCGTCCCAAGGGCTGCCGGTGCTCGATGTAAAGCTGGCAGAGTCGATTTGATCAGTAAAATAGAAAGAAGAAAGCTCGAAGGAATCATCAGGAACGGTATCAGAGGAAGAATCGAATCCGACAGAGTCGGATATATCTGTATGATATTCGTCCACAGATGCTTCCGAACGACTGGCCAGTGAGGCGCGGATCTCTGCTGCCCTGGCACGGTTACGGCGACCAAGGAAAGAACCCAGGAAGGAGGCGTGGGTATTCTCTGCAGCCGACTCGTGGGAATGTACAGAAGCAGTACTCTCCTCTGTGGGAACAGCGAAGTAATCCGGCTGTGCCTGCTGCACGTAATCCGGGTCAGCCGTGAGGTCGATTTCTTTACCACCGAAACGGATGGTGGAAGCAGATTCTCCGCTGATGTTGAAACGCTTATCAATGCGCAGATCCTCTTCTTCACCTAAAGAATCCAAACCGTCGAAAAGACCGGAAAGGGGGTCGTCGGTGTATTCTGCTCCGGAGATGCCGCGGAGTTCATCGCGCAGGGCGTCAAAATCCCGGTAAAAATCGAAATCGTCTGCCGGCGAGGAGCTTTCTTCCGTGAAAGCCATCTTCTTTACGCGGTATGCTTCCGGCAGAGGGGCTTCTGCCTCCCGGACATGGCTGCCGGAACGCGAAGAAAACACTTCATCGACTGCAGCAGGGGACGGATCTGGGGCCGCGGTCCACGATTCTGCGGGGGAGCTTGTAACAGGTGCGTCCTCGGAGAGCACAAGAGACGAGGAAAGCTCAGCAATCAGGTCACTCAGACTCTTTCCGGAATCGCCGGATTTACGGCTTTCGTCTTCCCGTACGTCTTCGACAAAGCTCAGAAATTGCGGGGCAGAAGGAACCTGGATGGCCGGCTTACGAGGAGAAGTATCCTCAGGAGCATCATAAGATGGGAAGGCAGAAACGGACTGCTCAGACATTTCACCAGGTTCATCATCCGAGTCGATTGTAAAATATGAGGAAATGTCAAACTCGGAAGCGCTGTCTTCGCTGTCGGCGAAGTTCTCATCGAAGTTCTCGTCAAAGGCCTCGTCAACGCTCTCGCTGTAGTTTTCACTGAAGCGGAGGTTATCAACAGGGGCTGTAATCGCTTCCTGTGCAGGCCCGACGGCAAGGCTTTCTTCGAAAACCTCTGCGGGTTCTACCGATTCGAGTTCCTGAACAGGGATAGCGGAGATTGGCGCTTTATGGGCGGAAGCCTGCTTCCGTTTCTTTTTTGCATGTTTGCTCATATCTGCACCACCTGAAAAAGTAATGGAGGAAACGCGAAAGGGGGAGGAGAATCAGCGGAGCGTTCTCTGACGCATAATCTCATACATAACAACGGTTGCGGCGGCGGAGGCATTCAGGGAGGAAACTTTGCCCTTCATGGGTAAGCTGATGATAAAGTCGCAGCTTTCGCGGACCAGACGGCCCATTCCATCACCTTCAGAGCCGATGACCAACGCAATGGGACCGGTGAGCTCGGTATGCCAGAGGTCACTTGCTCCGTCTGCTGCGGTACCGTAGACCCAGACACCGCGCTTTTTCAGTTCTTCCAGAGCGGCAGGAAGGTTGGCAACACGGGCTACCGCCATGTGTTCGGCTGCACCGGCAGACGCCTTGTCGACAACCGCGGTAACGCCGGCGCTGCGCCGACGGGGAATAATCACACCATGGGCTCCTGCGCATTCAGCAGAGCGGATGATGGCACCGAGATTGTGACCGTCGCTGATCTCATCGCAGACAATGAAAAAGGGCTTTTCATTACGCTCAGCAGCAATGGCAAAAATATCATCGACGGAGCAGTATTCCTTTACTGCGGCTACGGCAATCACGCCCTGGTGAGCATGGGTCTTGCTCATGAAATCCAGTTTGCGGCGGTCGGCATCAACAACGGCAATGCCGCTCTCCCGTGCCTTGGAGGCAATGTGACCAAGCGTTTTGTCGGTCTCTCCTTTGGCAATATAGATCTTATCAATAGCACGTCCGGCACGCAGGGCTTCAATTACCGCGTTGCGGCCTTCAATGATCTCGTTCAGTTCGTTAGCAGTTTCAGTCATTTTTGAATCTCCAGACAAAGATTTTCACTCCATCATACCACATAACAGAAGTGTTGAAAAGATAAAAATCCGCAGAAGTCTGGAAAAGACTTCTGCGGATGAGAGAACAGGAACGTTTAGCCGATGATCCGACGTACTTCGTAACCGCGGCTTGCGTAGTAGCCGGTGAGCTCAGTGACGATAACACCGGTGTTGGCGTTGCAGGCGTGAACAAACTTGTTGTTGCCAATGTAAATGCCGACGTGCCCGATGTAACTGGAGCCGGAGTAGAAGCAGAGAATATCGCCCGGCTGCATATTGGACGGGTCAACGTGGGTACCATTAAGGGCCTGGTCTGCTGCGACGCGGTTGAGCTTATAGCCGTACTGGCCGTATACATAAGATACAAAGCCGCTGCAGTCAAAACCGGTCTCGGGAGAGGCACCACCCCAGGCGTACTTCGAGCCAACCAGAGACAGACCGAAGCTGACAATGTCGTTAGCGGCAGCATTACCCGCGGCAGGTGCCGGGGAAGTGTTGCTTACTACGGCGCTGATCGAGGCGTCGATGACCTCGTTGGAGCCTTCTGTGACGTATTGGCTGTATACATATCCGTTTTTGCCGTTGTAGCTGACCGCGGTCCAACCGTTCTGCTGGCCGGTGATCAGGACCCCGTTGCCGTAGAACAGCTCGGTGATGACTGCGTTGCCGGAGCCGGGACCTGTACGCATACGGACGCCGTTTCCGGTGATATAGCCGGCTTTCCCGACGGCGGTGGCTTGCTGGGGAGCGGTGGCCTGCGCCTGCTGGGACGGGGTCGCCGTTTCGGCGGCGGGTGCTTCAGCATAGATCGTTGTTCCGGTTGCCTTTACATACTGGCTGTAGACGAAACCGGACTGGCCATCAATGATGACGGCGGTCCAACCGTTCTCCTCACCGGTGATGGTCACTTCCCGGCCTTTGTTCAGGTCAGCCAGAATGGAATAACGGGAGGATGGGCCGGAGCGGAAACGAACGTTGCTCCCGGTGATCTCGCCGGATTGGCCAATAACTGTAAGCTGGGTAGCGGGCGGCTGTGCTGCCACAGGCTGACCGGAAACCGCAGGCGGGTTCGAAACGGCATTAACCATGACGGATCCGCCTTCGCCGGCAACGGGGGCGGCAGCCTCCTGTGACTGCGGAGCAGGTGCTGCTGCGTAGGTACCCATGGTGATGTAGGGGGCGTAGATATAGCCGTTTACGCCGTCAATCGTAACATACGCCCAGGAACCGTTGACGCTGTTGAGCGTAATCATCTTGCCGGTGTTGTACTCACCCAGCACAGAATAGCCGGAAGAGGGACCGCTGCGGAAGCGGACATACATGGCATTAATATAAGCATTGCCGGCTGCGGCCTGTACAGGAGCCTGCACGGACGCTTCGACAACAGCCTCTGCGGGTGCAGAAGATGATACGGTTGCCCGGATTTCGGGTTCGCCCTCAAGAATACGCAGGTAGGAGGAGGAAATGTAACCCTCCCTCCCGTCAAAGGAGACGGCGAACCAGGCGCTGTTTGAACGGTCTGTTACCGTTACGATGGTGTCGCGGGGCAGGGAGTCCAGCACGGCATAGCTTACGCCCGGGCCGGATCTCACGTTTACACCGTTGCCGGTGACGGTAGCGCTTTCGGCGTTAGCCGAAACCGTAAGCATCATTGTGAGGGACGCGGTTAGAATGAACGTCCTCAGAACTGACTTACGCATAATGAAAGTTCCTTTAAATTTTATTTGGAGGCAAGTGCTCGGTCAAGCCAGACTGCGGCAAAATCCATTGCCGTGTAAAGGCCTTCTTTTTCACCGGACTTAACAATACGGTCTCTGGACCGGACTGTGGTGTCGGTCAGCTGAAGCTGAATGGAAACTTTGGTGGCAACGTCGAGATCCTTGACCTTTTTGGTCTCCAGGATCTGCAGCATGACAATGTACTTGTCGGAAAAACTGCCGTAATAAAGGATATTGTCTTTTCTCTGCAGGGGATGCCCCTTATACTCCAATACTGCCAATGATAGTACCTCCAGTTTTGTAATCAAAATGTAACATAGTGAAAATGAAATGTCAACAAAAATAAATTTGCGTTAACCGATAATAATGTCTGTCACGTAGCCGTTCATATCGTCCACATAGGTGTATTCGTTGCCTTCCACCCACACGGTGTACATTCCAGGATCCGTGTAAGGGGGCGGCGTGGGAAGATAGGATTCGGCGGCGGCAGCTGCGGCACGGGCGGTCAGGTCAATCTCTTCTTCGTCCTCTACCTGGGCGCCGATAATGTCAAACACACCGGTGTCGCTGCCGATATAGGGGTAGGTAAAGGTCCTGTACTCCAGACCGTCGTGAATACGGCTCATAATTGTGCGGAACAGCTTGGCTGCGGGGTTGCCGTTTACCCCGATATACTCTGGCGTATCGTAGCCGCACCAGACAGCACAGGAATAATATGGCGTGACGCCGCAGAACCAGCGGTCCATGGCGCTGCCGGAAGTACCGGTCTTTCCGGCCACAGGCATCGTCCAGAAGGCGGCATCCTCACCTGTACCGTTTTCTACAGCGTTCTGCATGAGGAAGGTCATGGTGTGGGCAGTGTTTGGGCTGAAGGCCTGAATGGTCTCCGGGGCATTGTCCAGGACGGTAACGCCGTCACGGTCTGTGACCAGAACATAGGTCCGGCTGTAGGTAAAGGTGCCGTTGTTGGCGAAGGCACCATAGGCCTGGGCCATTTCACGCACGGTAATGCCATTGGTCAGCTGGCCGAGAGCCATGGGTGCGTAGGAGATATCATCCTGCACAAGGCTGGTGACACCCAGCTTGTTTTTCATGAAGTCAAAGCAGACCTGCGGTGAGAGCTTGTCCACGATCTGCGCAGCAACGGTGTTCAGTGACCACTGCAGTGCCTGGGTAATGGACACAAGTCCATAGTTATTCCCGCCGTCATTGGAGGGATACCAGGTAGTTCCTGCCAGAGACATCCAGGGGGAGTCGTTGACCATGGTGTTCGGGGTGATTACGCCGTATTCAATGGCCGGGCCATAAGATGCGATGGGCTTGATAGACGAACCGGGGGGACGCTGCGAATCGGTCGCACGGTTAAGCACGAAGTTGGCGGTCTTTTCCCCAACGCCGCCGCAGAGAGCGACGATGTTGCCGTTATAGGGATCCATGATCACAATTGAGCTCTGAAACTGCTGCTCGGAGCCCCAGGTTTGGGGAATGGCATTCGGGTTTGTGTAGACCGAATCCACGATATCCTGAATACGAGGGTCCAGACAGCAGTAGATGTTATAGCCGCCGTTGTACAGCAGGGTCTTTGCGGAGGCGAGACTGATGTTTTTCTGCTTCATCAGATCCATCAGTACATCGTTGATGACCACTTCCTCATAATAGGAATAGATCTCCTCCACGTAGACAGTCTCCGGCGTGTGCGCAAACACAAGGGGTTCGTTTTTTGCAGCCAGATAGGTGTCATAGTCGATATAACCCTGGTCGTACATTTCCCGCAGGATCGTTTCCTGGCGGCGTTTATTGTTTTCCTCGTTGTAGAAGGGGTCGTAATAGGTCGGCTTGTTGGTGATACCGGCGATGGCGGCGCATTCCGCCAGCGTGAGCTGGGAAGTATCCTTGCCAAAGTAGGTCTGGGCGGCGGTCTGTACGCCGTAGCAGCCCTCACCGAAGTATACGGCGTTGAGATACCACTCCATGATCTCCTGCTTGCTGTAGCTCTTTTCCAGCTCCAGTGCGCCGAAGATCTCTGTCAGCTTGCGGATGATGGTAATCTCATCGTTGCCTGTCAGGTTCTTGATAAGCTGCTGGGTGATGGTGGAGCCGCCGTAGTTATCCTGCATGGTGATAAACATATTCACGAAGGCGCCGGTCGTACGGTACCAGTCGACTCCCTTGTGTTCATAAAAACGTTTATCCTCAATGGCGACCATGGCCTGTTCCATGTATTGCGGGATCTGCTCATATTCGATCCAGACACGGTCCTGGGCACCGGCCAGCGTGACCAACTCCTGCCAGTTTCCGGATGCGTCCTGGTACCATATGGTGCTGGATTCGCTAAGACGGTAATCGTCCAGCTCAATGGAAATCTCCGGGGTCAGACAACTTTTTACGTAGTAAGCAAAAATGCAGGTGAAGATCAGCCCTGCGATGAGCAGAATCAGCAGGAGAGAGCCCAGAGCCTTCAGCAGAAAGGAAAAGAAAGAAGCGAAGGTATCCACCGTCGTGTCGACGGTCTTCAGTGCATATCCGCTGATCTTCCCGGCGGAAGAGCGCACGTTCCGGGAGCCTGAGGCGCCGGTCTTATGTTCTTTTCGGCCCATGAGCTGTCCTCACCTCCTTGCAGAAAAAAGGGCTTCATAGCCTGAAAGAATACTAGTTTGTTAGTATAGCATATTTTTTCGGATACTGGTATCTTTTTTGTAAATTTTCGCAAAATGAAGGAAGGCAGGAAAAAACAGTTGAAAAGAAGCAGTCGGTAGAGTAATATGACAGCAGAGATTCTCATCGGAGGTTTTTTACATGAGCGAAAATTTTGAAGGCGATTTTATTGTGATCGAAGACGACGAGGGCAGAGAATGCCGGCTTGAAATCGTCAGTGAAATGGATTATAACGGCAAGTCATACATGCTCTTCCTGCCGGCAGACATGAACGAAGATGACCCGGATTACGGCTTCATCATTCTCCGTTCCCAGTATGACGAAAATAATGACGAATACTTTGAATCTATCGAAGACGATGCCGAGGAAGAAGAGGTCTACGAAAAGTTCATGACCCTGCTTTACGACGAAGACGAAGAGTGAGCGGCTCCTTTGCGAAACAGTTTATTTCCTGCTGTGTCCGTGTATGCTTTTCAGGCATTTTCGGTCCGTTAAACCCACATCTCTTATAAGGGATGCCGATTTGAGTCTGTGAATTGCAGGCCTCCCGGGTAACCGGATGTTGGAAGCAGAGCAGCAGAACTTAGGCGACCCACCTGCCATTTTGTGCAGGTTATAATCGGGCCGGCACGGCATAAGCGGGCAGTGCCCTGCAGCGTTTGCTGCAGGGCATTTGTAATTTGCATTTCTCGGTATGGGTTGCTGTATGGATAGATAAAGAACAGGTGCTGTCCGTTTCGGGCAGCACCTGTTTGCGATTAAGCGGATAAATACCACCCGCTCTGACGGCAGAGCGGAGCAACGTATTGCTGATCCGACAGCTGCCGGGGCGGTGCGGTACTGTTTTGTTGCGGATACGTCCGGTTTAGCCCTGCGCCTTGATGACGGAGGCAACGAACAGGGAGTCTTCTGCATCGGAGGGGATGAGGAAGCCGGTACGCGGGGAGACGGTAAAGGCTTCGACAGCGGGGCCGTCCATCAGGCAGGAACGCTTGAACTGCTGGTTGAACAGGCGCTTGCAGTAGCTGGTGAGCCAGCGGACAAGCTCTTCGTCGGTGAATTCCTTGCGGTAGGCAATCTGGGCCAGGCGCAGTGTCTTCTCGGGGGAGAAGCCGCAGACCAGAATGTGGTGGGTGAAGAAGTCCTGCAGGCTGTAGGAACCGACAGAATCCTCACTCTTCTGCTGAATCTCGTCGTTTTCAATGGGCAGCAGCTCGGGGGTAACCGGGCAGTCAAGCACATCCCAGAGGGCGGCGGCCAGGACCTTGTCCTCGGTGCGCTCGGCGATGTAGCGGACATTGGCGCGGACCTGTGTTTTGGTCAGGCCAAGGTTCACGTCGTACATGCTGGTGTGGTCGCCATTGTAGGTACACCAGCCGTCGATGAACTCACTGAGGTCTTCCGTACCGACATCGAGGCCATTGACCTTGTTGGCGATGTCCATCAGCACCTGGGTGCGTTCGCGGGCCTGGGCATTTTCAAAAGCGATGCTGTAGTCGTCGTGGGCGTGGCCGATATCATCGAAGTGCTGGTAGACAGACTTGCCGATGTCAATCACGCGGACTTCTGCACCCAGCTGTTCTGCCACGATAATGGCATTGGACTTGGTGCGGGAGGATGTACCGAAGCAGGGCAGCGTGCAGGCAATGACGTTTGTGGCCGGGTAGCCAAGCTTGGCTACGGCACGTGCACTGACCATGACAGCCAGCGTGGAGTCAACGCCGCCGGAAATGCCCACTACGCAGTGGTCAAGGCCTGCATAGGACATACGCTTAGCCAGGGCGGATACCTGAATGTCCAGCATACGCTCACAGTAGACTGCAAGGGCCTCCGGGGTCTCCGGAAGCTGGGGGTGCATGCGGTAAACGCGGGTGAGTGCGGTGAGCTGCTCGCTGCCGCCCCAGACGCATTCGGTATGCGGGCAGTCTTCGGCATCGAACTCGCCGCTTGCGGTGCGCAGGTTGACCAGCAGGTCTGCGTCCAGCTCACTGATAGCCAGGCTATTTTCAGACTCCTCCTGCGCCAGAATCTTGCCGTTTTCAGCAATCAGGCAAAGGCCGGAGAAGGTGTTGTCAGTGGTGGATTCTCCCTTGCCGGGGGCTGCGGAGATGATACCGCAGCGGAGACGGCGGGAGAGGAAACGTGCATCCAGGACGGCCTCATCGGTGGAGGAGACGGTCTCCGGATAGCTGGCCATCTGGGCGATTACGGTGGCGCCGGCCAGAGCATGGCATACGGCGGGAGGAGTAACGGACAGCATGTCATTACCCAGCTCTACGGCGACCTTCAGGCCGGGGATCACGCTATGGGTAAACAGGGTGTTGGCAGAAAGCTCTGTCGTGTAGCGGCCGGCAACGGTAACGCTTCGGGAGCCGTGCAGAGCAGAGAAAACGGAGCCGGAGACATTTGTACGTGGGACCATACCCAGCAGCATTCCGTTATACACTGCGGCGGCGCAGCTGTAAATGCGGCTGCCGAGTGCAAAGGGGAGGCCGACGAAGGCCAGTACGTCGGTGCCTTTGGAGGCATCGATGACCTTAGCCAGGGACTGTTCGGCGCCGTTGACCAGCACACGGTGACCAAGCAGGTCATAGCAGCAGCAGCCGGTGAGGGTCAGCTCCGGGAAAACGAGCAGGCGAATACCGTTTTCGTCGGCGTTCCGGATGGCCTCAATCACCAGGGAAGCGTTATAGTCGGTGTCGGCGACCTTGATGACCGGTGCCGCAGCAGCAACTTTAATAAATCCGTGTTTCATGAAAACACTATCCTTTCAATCGGAAGACGGCATCAGAAGGCGATGCGTTCTTCGATGTAGCTCTTTACCTCGCTGATGGGGATGCGGACCTGCTGCATGCTGTCACGCTCGCGGATGGTGACGCAGTGGTCGGCAACGTCGGTCTCGGTGCCGACGGTGTTGAAATCGAAGGTGATGCAGAACGGGGTGCCAATCTCATCCTCGCGGCGGTAGCGCTTGCCAATGGAGCCGGTCTCGTCGTAATCGCACATGAAGTATTTGCTCAGCTCGTTGTACAGTTCCATGGCCGGGCCGGTGAGAACTTCCTTCTTGCTCAGCGGAAGGATGGCGCATTTGAAGGGAGCCAGAGCAGGGTGCAGATGCAGAACGGTACGCACATCGTCGTTGCCCTTCTTGTCCTGACCGACGACTTCTTCATCATAGGCTTCGCACAGGAAAGCCAGAGCCACACGGTCGCAGCCAAGGGACGGTTCGATAACATAGGGAATATAGTGTTCGTTGGTGTCCTGGTCGTAATAGGTCAGATCCTTGCCGGAAGCTTCCTGGTGACGTCCAAGGTCATAATCGGTGCGGTCGGCAATGCCCCACAGCTCACCCCAGTCGGTGAACGGGAAGGCATATTCGATGTCGGTGGTGGCACGGCTGTAGAAGGCGAGCTCAGCGGGCTCATGGTCACGCAGACGCAGATTTTCCTTCTTGATGCCAAGGGACAGCAACCAGTTGGTGCAGTAGTCTTTCCAGTAGGCGAACCATTCCAAATCGGTGCCCGGCTTGCAGAAGAATTCGCATTCCATCTGCTCGAACTCTCTGGTGCGGAAGGTGAAGTTGCCCGGGGTGATCTCGTTGCGGAAGGCCTTACCGACCTGGCAGACACCGAACGGCAGCTTCTTGCGCGTGGTACGCTGAATGTTGTTGAAGTTCACAAAGATGCCCTGTGCGGTCTCCGGACGGAGATAGCAGGTGGAGGAGGAGTCCTCAGTGACGCCAATGGCGGTCTTGAACATCAGATTGAACTTGCGGATCGGGGTGAAGTTATGCTTGCCGCAGATGGGGCAGATGATATCCTCATTTTCGGCAATATAAGCGTCCATTTCATCAAAGGACATTGCGTCGGTGTTCACTTCGGGGTGAATGTCGCCAATCAGCTTGTCTGCGCGGTGGCGGGACTTGCAGGCTTTGCAGTCCAGCAGGGGGTCAGAGAAGCTGGAGACGTGACCGGTGGTGATCCAGGTCTGCGGGTTCATAATGATGGCTGCATCCAGACCCACGTTGTAGGGGCTTTCCTGGACGAACTTCTTCAGCCATGCCTTCTTGACGTTATTCTTGAATTCCACGCCGAGAGGGCCGTAGTCCCAGCTGTTGGCGAGGCCGCCGTAGATATCACTGCCGGGGAACACGAAGCCGCGGTTTTTGCACAGCGCGACGACTTTGTCCATTTTGTTTTCAATCATATTATTACTCCTTTCCCCGCGGCTGGCTGCCGCAGAGATAAATATTCTTTTGCCGGCTGGGCCGACAACGAGATATTATATAACAAAAAGGATGCGGCACGCAATCTAAGTGAAGAAAATAACGGGGAAAATTGTCCTCTTGTTTCCGTGACGGTTCTGTGCTTTAATTAAAAGCTGAATGATTATCATTGGGGTTCTTTGCCATAACATGTGCACGGTGCCCCGCAATGCCAAAACACGACGCGAATACTGCAGCACAGGGTACAGCAACACCATGATACGATCCTTATTCAGCCGCATGTCGGACAGAACAAAAAAATACCTTCGCCTTGCCGGCATCATTCTGGCAGCCTATGTACTTCTGATCCTTGTGGTCTCCTTTCTGCTGGACGGGCGCCATGCAGAGATCATCGTCCTGGGCGACCCCGTCGTCACGATCGATATCGGCACGACCTACCAGGACCCCGGGGCTTATGCGGTCACGGACGGCCGCCTTTTCGGCGAGGGCGGTTACCTGAAGGTCTCTGCGGAGGGGGGCTACGATGCAGAGCATGCCGGTGTCTATGCCATCATCTACTGGGTGCGTTATCTGGGGAAGGACTATTACGCCCAGCGTACCATTATCGTTGCCGACCGCATACCGCCGGTGATCGAACTGCAGCATACCGAAGGCTACGTGCCCACCTGGATGACCGGCTATGTGGAAGAGGGTTTCATCGCTACGGATAATCTGGATGGCGATCTAACTGCACAGGTGCAGGTCATCCCGCAGGAGAGCTCCGTGCTCTATACGGTTACCGATTCCAGCGGCAATACAGCCAATGTGGAACGGGACCTGAGCACCATGGTCCGTCCGCAACTCCTGCTGAACGGCGGTGAGACATTGTCCGTTCCCACCAGCCACAGCTTTGATGATCCCGGTGTGACCGTTACGGATGGTGCCGGGAATGACCTCAGCGGTCTGGTCAGGGTAGAAGGAGAGGTTCAGCCCTACCACGCGGGAACCTATCAGCTGACTTACACCCTTACTAATCCTATGGGGGATATGGTTCAGGCCGTTCGTACCGTTGTGGTCTCCGGGGCGGATCTGAGCGCCGTTCCCACCGGCAGGACAATTTACCTCACCTTCGATGACGGACCCGGCCCCTATACCGCCCGCCTGCTCGATCTGCTGGCTGAGTACCAGGTCAAGGTGACTTTCTTTGTTACCAATGATTATCCCGCCTATGCAGACATGATCGGCCGTGCCTTCCGCGAGGGCCACTCCATCGGTGTTCACGCCTACAACCACAACTACTATACCATTTATGCCAGTAAGGACGCCTATCTGCAGGACTTTTATGCGATGCAGAATATAATCTACGCTCAGACCGGCAGCTATACAGACCTCTTCCGTTTCCCAGGCGGCAGTTCCAACACAATCAGCCGCTTCAACCCGGGCATTATGACGGAACTGGCCAGGGATATGACCGAGATGGGCTATTACTACTTTGACTGGCATGTGACCTCCGGTGATGCCGGTGAGACCGAAGACACCGACACGGTCTATGCCAACATCGTGGCAGGCGTGCAGCAGTACAGCCAGGCTATCGTTCTGCAGCACGACATCAAGGACTTCAGCGTAGCCGCGGTGGAGCGAGTCATACAATGGGGACTGGCCAACGGATACACCTTCGCTGCTCTGCAGCCCGGCAGCCCGGATGCCCACCATGGTATTGCCAACTGATGCATGCAGGTCTCCGGTGCGGGGCGGTTCCAGCCGGCTGACCGGCCTCTGCGGAGGATTTGCCGGGGTGGAATTGCTGATAATGCCGGGCTGCCGCCTGACCGTCTGCAGAGTTTGACAGATGCCCGC
>JAZRWD010000110.1:0-45055 GCA_045599525.1 Candidatus Limivicinus sp.
GCCAACACAGAGGCTACTCGTTTGAGTGGCCTCTTTTTTTATCATTTTTGGTTTTTTCGGATAATAGAATCAGATCGCACACGGAGTGTAAAAATGGGCAATCAACTACTGCAATTGAAGCCAATAGTGAGACCCTTGGAAGAGTGGTACCGAGAAAATGCGAGGTCTCTTCCCTGGCGTAAAGATAACCTCCCGTACCATGTATGGGTTTCTGAAATCATGCTTCAGCAAACACGTGTTGCTGCAGTGGTGAACTATTATGAACGGTTTATGCAGGAACTGCCGGATATCTACTCCCTGGCTCAGGTTTCCGAGGAGCGACTGCTGAAGCTCTGGCAGGGCCTAGGGTATTACAGCAGGGCTATTCATTTACAAAAGGCAGCACAAATCATAGTAGAGCAATATAATGGGGTATTTCCGGCAACGTATGAGGAAATCCTTGACCTTCCCGGAATCGGAGAATATACGGCCGGGGCGATTGCTTCCATCTGCTTCGGGATTCCAAAGGCATCGGTAGATGGGAATGTCCTTCGTATTATTGCCCGTCTGCTGTTCGATAACCGGGATATACGCAATAGTGAAGTGAAAAAAGAATATAAACTTCTTGTGGAAAATATTCTTCCGCAGGATGATCCCGGAAGACTGAACCAGGCGTTGATGGAATTCGGCGAACAGATCTGTGTACCGAAAGGTAAAGCTTCCTGCGAAACCTGTCCGCTGGCAGATCACTGCTTATCTCATCATGAAGGAAAGGTTGACCGGATTCCGGTCAGGTCAGCGATGAAACAGCGGCGAATAGAATTACGCAAAGTATTTTTGCTGTTTTATAAGGACCGGGTCGCACTGAGAAAAAGAGATAAAAGTGGCCTATTAGCAAATTTATGGGAATTTCCGAATGTTCTTGCCGAAGATGATACTTTCCTCACGGATCATGGAATAGATTCACTGGAAATAATAGATGCGGGTGAAGGCAAGCACGTATTCAGTCATGTAGAATGGCATATGACAGCTTTTGCTGTTGAGCTGTTACGTGACAATCTGCGGCCGACGGATTGTGTATGGGTCTCGATAAACGAGCTTGAATCAAGATATGCCGTTCCTACGGCATTCCGTTTTGTTATGAAATATGTGCGCAGTCGTCTGCGCGATAGGGAATGGTGAATGTTGGAAATAAAGCTTATGGACGGGTATTGATTCATAAGACGTAATATGATAATATATGCTCCATCTGAAAATAGACTTAGGATAAGGTAGAAAGAATTATGTGTGGAATAGTTGGGTTTACAGGATACAGGCAGGCAGCACCTATTTTGCTTGAAGGTTTATCAAAGCTGGAGTACCGGGGTTACGATTCGGCAGGACTGGCCGTTCGTGATGGCGGTAATTTGGCTGAAGTGGTAAAATCTGTGGGAAAATTACGGAATCTGGCAGAAAAAACGGATAACGGAAACGCAATGCCCGGAACTTGCGGTATTGGGCATACTCGTTGGGCTACGCACGGCGAACCAAGCCAGACGAATGCGCATCCTCATGTTAGTGGTAACTGCACCGGTTCCGGTTCGGGTGCGGTAGAATCCGACGTTGTCGGCGTACATAACGGTATTGTTGAGAACTATCAGGAACTGAAAGATAAACTGACCCGCAAGGGGTATAAGTTCTACAGTCAGACCGACACGGAAGTTGCTGTAAAACTGGTAGATTATTATTATAAAAAGTACAAAATCGGACCGGTCGATGCCATAACCAGAACGATGGTACGTGTTAGAGGGTCATATGCTCTATGTGTGATGTTCAAGGATTATCCCGGCGAAATCTATGTTGCGCGTAAGGATTCTCCGATGATTATCGGTATCGCCGAGGGCGAGACCTATGTTGCGTCAGACGTTCCCGCTATCCTGAAGCAGACTCGAAATGTGTATTATATTGGAAACCTGGAGCTTGCCCGTCTTACTCCTGGCACCGTAACTTTCTTTAATCTGGATGGCGATACGGTAGAGAAGGATTCCGTAGAGATAAAATGGGATGCAGAGGCGGCGGAAAAGGGTGGCTTTGAGCACTTCATGATGAAGGAAATCTACGAACAGCCGAAAGCTGTCCGCGACACCCTGAATTCCCTGATTAAAGATAATCGAGTCGATCTGACAAGCGTTGGCCTCAGTGACGAAGACATCCGCAACATTTCTCAGCTGCATATTGTTGCCTGCGGTTCTGCATGGCATGTTGGTATGGCCGCGCAATATGTGCTGGAAGACCTTGCACAGATTCCGGTTCGCGTTGAGCTGGCTTCCGAATTCCGTTACCGCAGACCTCTTCTTGACAAGAACGAGCTGGTGATCATCATCAGTCAGTCAGGCGAGACAGCGGATAGTCTGGCGGCTTTGCGCGAAGCGAAGAGCCGAGGCATTCGGACTCTGGCTATTGTAAACGTGGTGGGGAGCAGTATTGCGCGAGAAGCCGATTATGTTCTATACACCCTGGCGGGCCCGGAAATCGCCGTAGCAACAACGAAGGCGTATTCGACACAACTTGTGGCTGCCTATTGCCTTGCTATCGCCCTGGGCAAGGCGCGTGGACTGATGACAGCCGAACAAGAGGGCAATTATATTCAGGAACTGCTTTCTATTCCGGATAAGATCTCTCGTATTCTGGAAGATAAAGAGCGCTTACAGTGGTTTGCTGCCAAATATGCAAATGCACATGATGTCTTCTTTATTGGTCGTGGGATCGATTATGCGGTTTGTCTGGAGGGAAGCCTGAAGATGAAGGAGATCTCCTATGTTCACAGTGAAGCATATGCAGCCGGGGAACTGAAGCATGGAACGATTTCCTTAATTGAGAATGGTACCCTCATTATCGGTGTGCTTACCCAGCAGGAGCTGTATGAAAAGACGGTCAGCAATATGGTAGAGTGTCAGGCACGCGGGGCATATCTGATGGGCTTGACATCTTATGGTCACTATGCAGTAGAAGATACGGCCGATTTTACCGTTTATATTCCAAAGGTCGACCAGCATTTTATCGGCAGCCTTTCTGTGATTCCATTACAGCTTCTGGGCTATTATATGAGTGTGGCAAGAGGTTTAGATGTGGATAAACCTCGAAATCTTGCAAAGAGTGTAACCGTTGAATAAGAAAAAATTATCTCTGTTTCGGAATAGAAAACAGAGATAATTTTATTATGACGATATTAGCGCTTCTTCCAGACTGCGGGGAGGAACATAATAAGGACAGGATATATTTCAAGTCTTCCGATGAGCATGGTGAAACTGAGCACTAGCTTTATGGGATAAGAAAAGAAGGCATAACTTCCTTTTGGACCGACCATGCCCAACCCGGGGCCAATGTTGGACAGACAAGCCAGAGATGCGGTGAAGGTGGTAGTAAAATCAAACCCGTCCAGTGATACCAGCACGGAAGTGAGAAACAGGATCAGTGTGAATATACAAATAAAGGCCATCACTGCCTTCAGCAGAGAGTTTTCCAGGCATTTTCCGTCCAGCCGGGTGCGGCGAATCCTTCGCGGTTCGACAATTTGGGAAAGCTCGGATACCGTAGATTTTAGCCAGATGACAAAACGGGAGACCTTAATGCCGCCACCTGTACTGCCGGCACATCCACCGATGACCATTAAGAGAACGAGCAGTACCTGTGGGAACACCGGCCATAACGTAAAGTCCTCTGTCCCAAAGCCAGCAGTGGTCAGAATAGACATTGTGTTGAAAAAAGCATGCCGTAGACCGGCGGAAAAACAGCCGTAAATCGGAGAGATGGAAAGCGTGATGCACAGGGTTGAGACAAGTATGATGCCAAGAAACCAATGCAGTTCTTCGCTTTTTAATGCCTCACGGATGTGCCCTGTAATGATGAGAAAATAGAGACTGAAATTTGTTCCGAATAGGATAAGAAAAATGCCGATTACCAATTCGATATACACGCTGTCAAAGGCTGCGATACTGGCGCTTCGTGTCGAAAATCCGCCTGTTCCGGCTGTGGCAAACGCGTGAAGAAGGGCTTCGTAGAAATCCATACCACCGAACATAAGAAAAATGCATTCAGCAATCGTAAGACCGGCGTAGATGAGGTAAAGGATTTTTGAAGTTTCGCGGGCTTTGGGGACAAGTTTGCCGACCGTCGGGCCAGGGACTTCCGCACGCATAATATGCATTGAGTAATCACCGCTCATGGGGACAACAGCCATGAAGAAGACA
Organism: Candidatus Limivicinus sp.; assembly: GCA_045599525.1. Lineage (GTDB taxonomy): Bacteria > Bacillota > Clostridia > Oscillospirales > Oscillospiraceae > Limivicinus. The sequence goes on from JAZRWD010000110.1 coordinate 4,209, forward strand.
AGGATGCCCATACCCCCAATCCAGTGGGTAAAAAGACGCCAGAACAGTGCCCCGCGTGTCATTGATTCGATATTGGAGACAACAGATGCACCGGTGGTGGTCAGACCGGAGACCGTCTCAAAAAATGCATCGACGAAATTGGGGATATCGCCACAGAAAACAAAAGGAAGTGCCCCGAAAACGCCCATACAGAGCCAGCAAAGCCCAACCATCACGAACCCGTCTTTGGCAAACACTTGCCTGCTTTTCGGCTTGAAAAGCAATAATAACCCACCGAAAGCAGCCGTAATCGCAATAGAAAGCAGAAAATTCAATACATTTTCCCGGTAAAACAAGCCTGCAATCAGAGGAAGGAACATCAGCGCTGCGTAAACGAGCATAACCTGGCCCAATATGCGGGCAACCATTCGTCTGTTCATCGGCTGCCCTCAATAATGGCATCCAGACCCATGATCTGCCCGGTCCGGGAGACGACCACGATCATATCATTAGCCTGAATAACGGACTCACCACCGGGAAGCATGCTTTTATTGTTTCGAACGATAGAGGTCAGCAATACGCCTTTTCGCAGCTTCAGGTTTTTAAGAGGGATCCCGATACATGCGGCATCTTTGTCCACACGAAATTCCATCGCTTCGACTTGCCCGTCAGCAACGCGATGGAGCGTCTCCATACTGCCGCCAATGGAGTTATTCAGCGCACGAACATAACGGGTAATTTGCTGGGCGACGATATCTTTTGGCGTTACGATGCTGTCAAGACCGGAGTTTTCTAACAGGTCAGAGAAATGTGTGCGATTGATTTTCGTGATGATCTTACAGTCACTGAGGTTTTTTACGAACATGGAGGTGATGATATTGTCACCATCATCGCCTGTCAGCGCAACAAATGCATCGGTTTCGGAAATGTTTTCCTCCTGCAGGACATCGCTTTGTGTTGCGTCACCACAGATGACTTTGACTTGCGGTACCAACTCGCAGAGCAGTTCGCAACGATCCTTGTTCTGTTCAATAATGGTAACATTGATGCTGCGCTGAGCCAGAATACGAGCAAGATAGACAGCTATTCTTCCACCGCCCATGAGAAGCACGCTGCGAACAGGTTTGATATATGCTCCCAGCGCCTGGAAAAACTTACGCAGTTCATTTCCATCGCCGGTTATGCTCAGACGATCACCGGCCTTAAGAATAAAACTACCGTTTGGAATGTAAGCTTCCTCATTTCGCTCAACGACGCATACCAGAATTTTGGCATGGAACTGTGTTGGAAGATCCTTCAGTGCGGTATTATCCAGTCTGCTGCCCTCGGGCACCCGATATTCGACGATTTCAACATTACCGGCAGAAAAAGCGTCGACACGTACGGCACCGGGAAAGCTCAGCATACGGGATATTTCACGAGCACATTCTAACTCAGGGTTGACGGAAATATCTATACCTAATGTTGTACGAAGAAACTCCGTAGACTTGTTGTATTCCGGGTCTCGGATGCGAGCGACAGCATAACGGGCACCCAGTTTCTTTGCCGTTATGGAACAGACCATGTTGACCTCGTCCTTTTCGGTTACTGCGACGACCAGATCAGCATGATCGATACCTGCAGTCAGCAGGGTATCGGGTATTGTAGCCATACCTTCCAGACAGTTTACATCTACCTCATCTGAAATATATCGGATTACATTGGGGTCTTGGTCAATGACAACGATGTCATGACCTTCTGCGGAAAGAATTCTGGTGATTGCGGAGCCAATCTTTCCGGCACCTGCGATAACGATTTTCATATTGAGCCCTCATTTCGCCGGGATTGTTCAACGACCGAAAACCCTTTATCTGGGTTGCTTCTTTCGGTTCAGTTTTTCAACATTTTCCATGGTACCCATGACCATGATGGTTTCAGCGCCTTTAAATTTATACTGAGCGGACGGCAGAGGTTTGACCTGACCGTTTTCTTTGGTTGCAAGTATGCTGACAGAAAAACGGTTGCGAATATCCAATTCTACCAGCGTCTTGCCAATCCATAAAGGCGGAACGGAAACTTCATAGATGCCGACCTCCGGGGTCAGTTCGATATAATTGAAAACATTATCGTCAGCATAGATTACCGCTAACCGTTCAGCTGTTTCGCGCTCGGCATAGGAAACATAATCTGCGCCATTACGCAGAAGAAGTCTCTTGCGATTGTCACTGCTGGCGCGTGCCAGAATAAACTTACATCCAAGGTCCTTAAGCAAGACGGTAATTTCCAGTGCAGATAGAAAATCATCGGCAATGGCAATTACGGCCATGTCAAAATCACTTACACCGATGCTCTTCATGAAGCGTTCATCTGTTGCATCACCGATTAGAATTTGAGAAATCAGGCCGGAAGCGGCATCTGCACGGGCTTCGGAACGGTCAATCGCCATGACCTCATGCCCGTTTTCCAAAAACTTTTCGGCCATATGAATGCCGAACTTACCTAAACCGATTATCAGAATTGATTTTTTCATGTGAATCACCCTTCGATTGAGAGTCAGCCTAGCTGGATTTTTTCCAATGGATAGCGGGATACGGTGTTATTGGTGTGCGGCGCAAAGGCCATAAGGACTGTGATGGAACCAAGACGCCCACAAAACATCAGGAAAGTAATGATAAGTTTTGAAGCCATATGTAGAGAGCCGGTAATACCGAGTGTGATACCGACGGTAGCGGTTGCGGAGGTTGTCTCAAAAAGCACTGTCATAGCGGGGAGGTGTTCTATGGAGGCAATGGCGACTGTCGACAGAAGAATTGCGGTCAGATAGGAAACAAAAATACAGGAAGCCGTTCTGGTGATTTCATTGTCTAGACGTCTGCCAAAGGCCTCAAGATTTTTCCTGCTTTGCAGCGTTGAGAAAACGGAAGCGAATAAAACGTATAAGGTGGTTGTTTTCATGCCGCCGGCAGTTGAACCGCTGGAACCTCCGACTAACATCAGAAAGATCATGATCAACAGACCGCTGTCCGACATCTTAGTCAGGTCGGCAGTGTTGAAACCAGCCGTACGAGCACTGACAGACTGAAACAGACAGGAAAGCCACGTGGTTGCGGGTGAATAGCCTTCATATAAGAGCCCATTGTGTTCTGTGAGGAAAAGGGCGGCTGCACCACCAAAGACCAGAATACCGGAAGTTGTCAGCACAATTTTTGTCTGCAGAGTAAAAAACCGCCAGTGAAATTTTTTTACCAAGAGATCACGCCAGACATAAAAGCCTAAACCACCGATAATAATCAGGGCCATCAGGACCAGATTAACGTACAGATTTTCCTCCAACCCTGTCATGGAGGAACATTCTCCGGTAATACCGCCCATCAGGTCAAAGCCACCGTTGCAAAATGCGGAAATGGAATGGAAAAGTGAAAAAAACAAACCTTTTGCACCATAGGCGGGTACATAATAAACGGCGAGGAGCACAGCACCGACACCTTCAATCAGAAAGGTTCCGCATATGATGAAACGAGTCATGCGAACTATTCCGCCCAGTTCCGGGGCGGAGATAGAGTCCTGCATGAGTGAGCGCTCAAAAAGACCGATTTTCTTGCCGGTCAGCATCATTACGACAAGTGCAACAGTCATGAAACCTATGCCGCCGATTTGAATCAGACAGAGTATCGTAACCTGGCCAAAGGTACTCCAGTGGGAAAAGGTATCAAAACGAATGAGACCGGTTACACAGGTAGCCGAAGTAGCAGTAAACAGGCTGTCTGAAAATGGCGTGGGGACGCCGTTTCTTGCTGCGGTAGGGAGAGAAAGAATCAGTGTACCAAGCAGAATGATGACGATATACCCGCATAGAATCAGTTTCATGGCAGAAACATGTTGCCAGCGTGTTTTATGTTTGTTCATGAGAATACCACATCCAAAGGCAGTAATTAATACTCAGTATATCATAAATACCGTGCTGTAACAAGAACGTGAAAGCCAGATTGCGTATGAAAACGTCTTGTGGTAAAATAACAGTCTAATCCACAGTGAACGGGCAGGTAATCTATGTTTTCCGGTTTTTCAGAAAGAACTTCGGCTTTCTTTTGGGATATCAGCTTTAATAATGAACGAGCTTGGTTTCATGAACATAAAGATGAGTTTGAAACAGTGATCAATCGTCCGCTGAAAGAACTGACAAAGGACATCGCGGAGTTAATGCGTGATGAATACCCACAGTATGATTTTCAGAGCCATGTTTCCCGCATTTACCGTGATGCCAGACGGTTATTCGGGCGCGGCCCGCTGAAGGACAATTTATGGTCCGATTTTTACAGGGCCGGAGCAGCAAAGGATGAACCCAGTTTTTGGTTCGGCATTCATGCGGTATATTATTGCTGGGGGATGGGCGTATATGATTGCAGCGCGGAGATGATGAGCCGATACCGCAAGGCCATCGAAGCGAATCCTGCCAGATTCGAACGAATCATTTTGAATCTGACCGACGATAGAAAGTTTATTCTGAGCGGCGAGGATTATAAGCGACCAAAGGGGGATATGGGGCCATTGCTTAACCCCTGGTATAACAAAAAGAACCTGGCGGTGCGATACCAGCAGGATTTTGGCGCAGAGTTATTCAGAACAGACTTGCCGCAGGTTATTTTTGCAGATTTTCAGAAAATGATGCCGTTATATCAATGGTTTCTGGAGTTGTTCGGCAATGCGGACGGTCCGGGGGCGGAATGGGGGATTCAATGAATCAGGAACATGCACCGGTCGTGACCATTATTATGCCTGCTTATAATGCGGAAAAGCAGATTAGAAAATCTGTCTCGTCTGTTCTGAGCCAAACAGTCAGAAATCTCGAGCTTATCGTTGTAGATGACGGGTCCCGGGACGATACGCTGTCCATTCTGCAGGAACTGCAGGAACAGGATTTGCGGCTGAGGGTTATTTCAGTGAAAAATGGTGGACCGGCAAATGCACGGAACATTGGTCTAAATGCAGTAAGGCGGGAAACGGAATTTATCATGTTTGCCGATGCGGATGACGAATTATTGCCGGATGCGGCAGAAAAGGCTATTTCAGCGGCTGACGGAGCAGATCTGGTGCTATTTGGCTTTACGATTGTCAATGCAGACGGTACGCGGAATGACTATTACGAGCCGCACGGCGTTTATTTTGGCAACACACTTGGGCAGGAACTGGCGAATCTCTACAAGGCAAATATGCTAAACCAGGTTTGGGCAAAACTCTTCCGCGCGGAAATGCTGCTGGAAAACAATATTCGTTTCCCGGACTATCGCTGGGGAGAAGATCGGCTGTTCATTTTTCAGTGTCTGGAAAAACAGCGCAAGCTTGTTGTGTTGCCGGACTGCCTGTACCTCTACGAGATGCATGAGGGGGAGAGCCTGATAACCGGTTTTTATGACAAGAAGCCGGATGTATGTGTTCAGATTGATGAGGAAATGCTAAAGCTCTGCCAACGCTTCGGCGTAGAGAAAGATGGCTTTTTCCGCTATATGTTTGTCAAGAGTATTTTCTCCTGCCTGACAAATCTGTATTCACCATCCTGCCGTCTGACCAAAGAGGAAAAGGCAAACTACACACAGGCTATTCTGCAGAATCCTTACATCCGGGAGCACTGCAGGGGCGTCGCAGGCGGTTTGCCTGCAAAGACGGTCAGTGCAGTTCTATGCAGTGGCAATGTTCCGTTGAATCTTGCTGCAGCCAGGGCCGCGGTTGCCTTGGGAAAGGCCGCTCCCAAACTGTTTCAGAAGATAAAGCACAGAAAATAATGATTTACCGCCTGTTTCCCGTGACTTGGGGAAACAGGCGGTTTGTCATGCGCTATTTTATTACGACGTTTTTTTCGCCGAGCAGCTCAATCAGTTCAGCAAGCAGAGCCGGGTGCAGTAAACAGGTTGTACCTAGCCGTTGCTGTTCCTTTTCACACCAGATAATGACGCGGGTGGGTGGGGCTGTTCGAGCAATTTCCGGTGGAAACAGGGAAAACAGCAGACGGAGCCGCTGCATCATGGGATCCTCACGGGAACACAGTTTTATCCAGAGCTTTGGCTCAACTGTAACCGTATTTTGCGGTTCAACCGGACGGGAATCCGGCATGTCAGAAAGCTTTGCGCCGGAAGGCGAAGAAAGTCCCGGACGATTTTCCGACTGCCCGGCGCGAGACGGAACGGTTCCCGCACGATAGTTTTCACGGCGGGGGCGGAAATCTCCGGTACCCAGTGCTGTGATTGGCGAGATGGAATCAGCCATTATCTGAGGCTCGTTTTCATCGCGGACAGAGATCCGCCCCCGAACGATGATCAGCTCATTATCCCGAATGAGACCGGCAGCGGAATCCATGACTTTCTGAAAAGTCAAAACCTCCAGAGATCCTGTGTCATCCTCTAAGGTGATGTAAGCCATCAGGGAATTATTTCTGGTCGTACGGGTACGAGAGGCTGCAATGACGCCGGCTAATGTTACATACTGACCGTCATAATAATTGTGCGGGCCGTCTTCTGCACTAAAATCGTTAAGGATTGCACCGATGGGGGCAAGACCGCAGCTGCGTGCCGTCTCGCGGTATTCATCAATTGGGTGCCCGGAAAGATACAGACCTGTGGTCTCTTTTTCCATCATCATCAGCTCACGCTTGCTATATTCCGGCTCAACGGGTATATCAATGCTTCCGGCAGATTCTTCATCTTCCAAATCAAACAGGCCAATCTGCCCCTCTAGATTGCTCCTGCGATCGTGTACAATTCCCTCGTAGATTTTGCGGGAAACAGAGGCCAGGGCTTTCCTTGTATGGCCGAAGCTGTCAAATGCACCGGAGCGGATCAGACTTTCAATAACGTGGTAACCGACATCTCCTCCGGCAAGGCGTTTGCAGAAGTCTTCAAAGCCTGTGTAGGGACCGTTCAGCGACCGCTGTGTGGTAATCTTTTTAACTACTGAGCGGCCGATACCTTTGATTGCGGCCATGCCGAAGCGGATATTGCCCTCCGCGACAGTAAAGTCGGCATCGGATTCATTTACATCCGGAGGAAGCAGCAAAATACCGCAATCCCGACACTCGGCGATGTACTCGGCAATCTTTGTACCGTTATCCAGTACGGAGGTGAGCAGAGCAGCCATATATTGCGGGGCAAAATGTCGCTTCATGTACGCCGTACGGTACGTCACGATGGCATAACTGACGGCGTGGGCCTTGTTGAAAGCATAACTGGCAAAGTCCAGTATTTCGTCGTAAATACTATTGGCTACGTCTTCCGGCACGCCATTTGCCACAGCTCCACGGATACCACGTGAATCATCCCCGTGTACAAAAGCAACACGTTCAGCATCAATGACCTTGTGCTTTTTCTTGCTCATCGCGCGGCGAATCATGTCAGCTTGCCCCAAAGAGAAGCCGGCAAGCCGGCGGAAAATTTCAATGACCTGTTCCTGATAAGCGATGCACCCGTACGTGACAGCCAGGATCGGCTCCAGTAACGCATGTTTGTAACAAATCAGCGAGGGATTGTTGGAATTTTCAATAAACCGGGGGATGCTGTCCATCGGGCCGGGACGGTAGAGCGCAATAACGGCCGTGATGTCTTCAATGCTTTTTGGACGAATCCGGGTGCATACTCCTGTGATGCCGGCGCTTTCCAACTGAAACACACCCGAGGTCTGACCGGCGGAAAGCATTTCAAAGGTTGCGGGGTCATCTTCCGGAATCTGGTTTACCGAAAAGTCCGGAACAATGCGGCGCACTAGGCGGGCAGCATCCTCCAATACAGTCAGGTTACGCAGACCCAAAAAGTCCATTTTCAGCAGACCCAGTTCTTCCAGCGTGGTCATTTGATACTGGCATACCACAGACTCGTCATTGGTTGCCAGCGGTACATATTCGTAAACCGGCTTTTCTGTGATCACAACACCTGCGGCGTGGGTTGAGGCGTGCCGGGGCATACCCTCAAGTGCCTGAGCAGTGTCAAGAAGCTGACGAATGCTTTCGTTATCCTCAGCCAGCTTGCGTAATGGCGCAGACAGTCTCATGGCTTCTGTCAGGGTCATGTTAAGTGCCTGAGGGATCTGCTTGGCAACAGCGTCTGTGTCGGCATAGCTGACACCCATGACACGCCCCACATCCCGTACGGCCATACGGGCAGCCATTGTACCAAAGGTTACAATCTGTGCAACGTGGTCGTGACCGTACAGGCGGTTAACGTAGTCGATTACTTCTCCGCGGCGGTTTACACAGAAATCTACGTCAATATCCGGCATGGTGACACGTTCCGGATTCAGGAAGCGTTCAAAAAACAGGCTGTATTTAATCGGGTCAACGTCCGTAATATACAGACAATAAGAAACAACACTGCCGGCGGCGCTACCACGCCCCGGCCCTACCGGTATCCCGTTTCGTTTTGCATATCCGATAAAGTCCGAGACGATAAGGAAGTAATCGACAAATCCCATGCTGCGGATGGTTTCCAACTCATATTCCAACTGAGTATGGACTTCGGGACGGCCGGAAAAACGTTCGGCAAAGCCTTTTTCACACAGTTTCTGAAGAAAGACATAGCTGTCTGTTTCCCCCTTCGGCAGTTTGAAGCGGGGAAGGTGATAGTGGCCAAATTCAAAATCGAATTTGCATTTTTCTGCAATTTCTGTGGTGACATCAGCTGCTTCCGGAAGGTCAGGGAACAGGCTGCGCATTTCTTCTTCGCTTTTCAGATAGAATTCCTGCGTTTCAAACTTTAGCCTGGAGGGATCATCCAGGTTTTTCCCTGTCTGAATGGCAAGAAGTACATCCTGGTACTTGGCGTCTTTCTTCTCGATATAGTGAGCATCATTTGTTAAGACCAAAGGAATATGGGTTTCTTTACTGAGCCGAAGCAGACCGTTTGCCGCCTCTTCTTCCTCAGGGATTCCGTGCTTCTGAATCTCCAGATAGAAATCTTCCCCGAAAAGAGATTTCAACTCTTTAGCTTTTTCCCGTGCGGCATGATAATCCCCATGGATGATGTTCTGCGGAATCTCACCGGCCAAACATCCGGATAAGCAGATCAGACCTTCGGAATGGGCATGGAGCAAATTCCAGTCAATACGGGGCTTCAGATAAAAGCCGTTGGTAAAGGCTTCACTGACCATGAAGCACAGATTGCGGTAGCCAATTTCGTTCTTGCACAAAAGAACCAGATGGGTGTTGAAATTATCTCGCCCATGTACTTTCTCTGTCATTCCGTGCGGGGCAACATAGACCTCACAGCCAATAATAGGCTTAATTCCGGCGGCTATGCAGGCGCGGTAAAAAGCCACGGCGCCATACATGACGCCGTGATCCGTAATGGCCAGTGCTTCCTGACCGAGTTCTTTGGCATGCTCTGCAACTTTTGCGATTCGGCATGCGCCGTCCAATAATGAAAATTCCGTATGGGTATGCAGATGTACAAAACTCATGTTCAGTCCTCCGGTTGCGGAGCTGAGACTTCTTCCGCATCCAGTCCTTCTGCGAGTATAATGATTTGTTTTAAGCGATGCGCCAGCGCTCCGCGAGAGACCTTGGGCAGGGATAACATGGCCAAATCAGAAAGGCTGGCAGCCGGATTGGTCAGGCGGAGCAGGGCAGTATCCTGTAACGGCTCGGGCAACCAGTCCAGACCGGGGCCGTTCCGTATGCGGCGGATGGCAGCAAGCTGCGGTTGGGCGGCTGCTACGATCTTGTCTGCATTGGCAGAATCGCAGTTTATTTTTCTATTCACTTCATTACGCATTTCACGTTCAATGTGCGCGTTGATGACGGCCATTGAAGCGGAGGTTGCTCCGATGACGGCAAGGAAGTCTGCAATAGCATCCGGCTTTTTGAAGTAAAGAAGAGTATTTCCCGCTCTTTGACTCTCTTTAGGGACCGGGTTTGCGCTCATATCTTCCAGATCTCGCAAAAGAGTATAGACTTCTCGACTTACACAGGGATGCGAAGTGGCGAGCTCCAGATGAAAGGATTTTTCCGGATCAGTCACACTTCCTCCTGCCAGAAAGGCTCCACGCAGGAAGGCGACAGCCGTTCCCTGTTCTTCGAGAACTGCAAAATTTACGTGTTGGGAAACAGTACTGTCGGTGTCTGCGCCGAAAGCAGCGAAAATCTGACGGAGTTTTTCCGGTGTGTGTATGTAAAGACTCCGTTTTTTCCCTGTAGGAGCGGCTTCGGGGGCAACATCGAATTCCAGTCCAAGAGCCTTGCGAAAGAGGCGCTGCAAACGGCTAGCAAACTCTGCACTGGCCGTAATGATGCGAATCTCTACCGGGGAGAAAACAGTACAATAGAGCAGTATCCCATAGCATTCTGCCAACGCGGTGGCTTTGCTTTCTATTTTTTCCTGACAAAGTTCAGCTTTGGCTTCGGATAAAAAGGACATAAAGGCTTCCTCGTGTTACTTTTGACACCGTCAGAATCAGAGCGGATCCGTAGTGCTGATGCAAGAATCTTTTCCTGTTGTGGTTATTCTGTTTCCCACAGATTTCGGACCGTGGTCTTCTAATGTATAGTCGGGGGAAAGAATGATTACCTCAGGCTCAAGCTCTACACCTTTCTGCAGGAAAACAGTATTTCGTACATGCATCAGCAATTGATATACATCGTGGGAAGTAGCGCCTCCGCGGTTCACTACAAAGCCGCTGTGCTTTCCTGAGACCTGGGCTCCGCCGACGGTATACCCCTTCAGACCGACTTCCTCTATCAGCGCTGCGGCAAAGTAGCCCTCCGGCCGCTTAAAAGCACTTCCGGCAGAAGGCAGATCTAATGGTTGCTTGGTGCGGCGTTTTTCCTGCAACTCCTGCATTCTTGCGGAAATAGCAGTACTGTCGCCTTTGGGCAGACGGAACACCGCGCTAAGGATGACACATCCACCCATGTGACGAAAAATACTGTCCCGATAACGGAAACGGCATTCTTCTCCGGTGAATTCACAAAGGCTCTGCTCAGGAAGATAGTAGCAGACGACACTCTCTATGCAGTCTTTCAGCTCACCACCGTAGGCACCGGCATTCATTAATACGCCGCCGCCAACTGTGCCGGGGATCCCTGAGGCAAACTCAAGTCCCGTGAGTGAATTTTGTGCAGCAAAGGCAGAAAGCCGTGCCAGACTTACACCGGCTTCTGCATAAATCGCACCATCCTCCAAAAAAAACAGTTTCGTCAGTTTTTCCGTGCTGATAATGAACAGGTTGCTCAGCCCTTCGTCAGGGAACAGAAGATTGGTTCCGTTACCTAAAATAAACGGAGCGAGTTGGTGCTCTTTTAGTAAATAGCAAATTTTAGACAGGGTGGAGACGTCCTGTGGCACGGCAATAACTCTTGCCGGCCCGCCGATCCTAAAACTGCAATGACTGCTCAGTGGTTCGTTTTCCAGCAGTTTTAAGCCGGGCATTTCTTCTTTAATACGCGCGATGGCGCGTTCCAGGTTTTCCATTTATACCTCCGGGGCTTCGATTAGAACAGGCCGAGATTTACCGCACGGTCAACATCGGCGGCGAGTGCTTCTGCGGCGTTATAGCCTAATTTTTTTGCACGGTTGTTCATTGCCGCTAGCTCAAGAATAACAGCCAGATTGCGTCCCGGACGAACGGGTATCGTCAGCATCGGGACACGAATACCGAGAATATCCTCTGTCTCTTCATCCAGGCCAAGTCGGTCATACATTTTCCCGTCAATCCAGGGTTCCATTTTGACAACCATGTCAATGCGGTTTTCCGGTTTAATGGCACCGATGCCGTAAGTCTGGCGGACGTTAATTACGCCGATGCCACGCAGTTCCATGTAATATTGTATTAATGCAGGGGCGTTGCCAATGAGCGTGTCATCGTGAATGCGCTTAATTTCCACAGCATCATCAGCAATCAAACGATGCCCGCGTTTGATCAGTTCCAGGGCAGTCTCACTTTTGCCAATACCACTGTCCCCTTCAATCAGCATGCCCTCACCATAGACTTCTACCAGCACACCATGGGTCGTGAGGCGGGGAGCCATATAACGTTTCAAAGATGCAATTATATCAGAACTGATGGTGCCGGTATCGTGGTCGGTAACGAATACGTTGCGGTCATATTTTTGGGCCAATTCCAATGCTTCCGGGAAGGCAGGCACACCGTGACAGAAAATTACACCGCTGATTTCATATTTCATGAACTCTTCGAGGGCATGATATCGCTCAATATCCGAGAGCGAGTCCAGATAGGTTCCCTCAACCCGGCCAATCAGCTGCAGCTTAGAGGGATCAAAATAACTGTAAAAGCCGGTCAGCTGCAGAGCCGGACGATTTATGTCTGCCTTGTCCAGCATCAACGTTTCATAGTTTGAAGCTGCATGGAGCACCTGGAGCTTATGGTCTTCGATAACCGTTTTCAGTTTAACGGGGTATTTTGTCGCCATCCTTTTGCCCTCCTGGGTGAGTAATGGAATGAAAGTTGAGTAAATGTTTGAACAATCTATAATACCTTTTTTTTGGATTTTTGACAAGTCTGCAGATAGAATTCTACAGGTGCCTGAAAGCATATGACAGGTGCGCTTCAGACAGAAAAATGTTGAATATCTAAGATAATTGCTGTTGACAAGGTATTATATGTCTGCTATATTACCACTAACTTAATACTGCGATTAAAGGATAGAGGCGCAGCTGTCATCAGTACTGCCGGCTAATGAGGTGTTCGCAGCATCGCTGCCGGTTTGAAAAGGGGCCGTTGCCGAAGGGAAGCGCGCGAAACTTCCCTGGATAGCCAGAGAATATCTGGCGGTCTGTCGTCACATGTTCTGTGCGCTGAGCACAGTCTATTGCGGAGAGCTATGTATTAATTGTTGTTGAGTCCCCCGGTTGCTTATTTACTACACCCGGGAGCGGGATACGATGATTTCACAGCCAGTGCAATGGATGCATTGGCTGTGTTTTTGCCTTAAGGTTGCAGTTGAGAGTCAACCATTTCTATTTCTATTTTAAAGGAGAAAAACAATATGACAACTAATCCTGTTTTTCGTGGTGTTGCAACCGCGCTTGTTACCCCAATCACTGAAAACGGTGTAGATTATGAAGCGTTCGGCAGACTGATTGACTGGCAGATTGAAGAAGGCATCAACGCCTTGGTTATTGCTGGCACTACGGGTGAAGGTTCTACCCTTTCTGATGAAGAACATCGCGAGGTTATCCGTTATTCCGTCGAACGTGCGGCTGGCCGCGTTCCTATTATTGCCGGAACAGGATCTAACCATACAGATTATGCCCTTAGCCTGAGCAAGTATGCGTGCGAGGTTGGTGCTGACGGCCTTCTGGTAGTTACACCGTACTATAACAAGGCGACCCAGAACGGGCTCATCAAGATGTATACGACTATTGCCGATGCGGTTACCAAGCCGGTTATCATTTATAATGTGCCCTCTCGTACCGGCTGCGGTCTGAACCCGGAGACTTATGCGGCTTTGGCAGACCATCCCAACATTGCTGCTATCAAGGAAGCTAACGGAGACATCTCCAAGATTGCTACCACTGCGGCCCTGCTGAATGGCCGTCTCTCCATCTATTCTGGAAATGATGACCAGATCGTTCCAATTATGTCACTCGGCGGCCAGGGCGTAATCTCTGTCCTGTCCAATGTAGCTCCCCGTAAGACCGTTGAAATCTGCGACCGCTTCTTTGCGGGAGACGTTGCGGGTGCATGTGCTCTCCAGTTGGAACTTCTTCCGCTTATCCATGCGCTGTTCTCTGAAGTGAACCCCATCCCCGTTAAGGCTGCTATGGCTGCCATGGGCTGGTGCGAGAACTATGTTCGTATGCCACTTACTCCGATGGAAGATGCCCACTGGCAGAATCTCCGCCGGATCATGGAGCAGCAGGGGCTGCTGTAAGCCGGTAGCTGCGGAAAGGAAAACAGCATGAAAGTAATTGTTCACGGCAGCACTGGCCATATGGGCCGTATTGTTGCTGAACTGGCGGATAAAGGATTTGGCGGGTTTGACGGTACTGTTCGCGTTGGCCGTAGCCATGAAGATAATCCTTCGGCCAATATCTATAGCAGCCTGGAAAACTACCAGGGTGAGGCCGCTGTGGTAGTGGACTTTTCTAACCACTCCGGTACGCAGCAGCTGCTGGACTATTGCGTAAAGCGTGGTCTACCTGTAGTTGTAGCAACTACAGGCCACACACAGGAAGAGAAAGCGGCTATTTCCGCTGCAGCAGAAAAGATACCTGTTTTTGCCTCAGGAAATATGTCGGTTGGAATTGCGGTGCTGTGTGATCTTGCCCGCCGTGCGGCGGTTATGTTTCCGGATGCAGATATTGAAATCGTAGAAAAGCATCATAACCGCAAACTGGATGTTCCGAGCGGTACGGCACTCATGCTGGCAGACAGCATTAAGCAGGCACGTCCGGAAGCCGAGTATCTGATTGGCCGTCATGAGAATGGCAAGCGCACGAAGAAAGAGATCGGCATTCACTCGATTCGCATGGGCAACGAAGTCGGTACTCATGAGATTTATATTACGACAGGGAACGAGACACTTACCCTGAAACACGAGTCCGAAAATCGTGCTCTCTTCGCAGAGGGCGCGCTTACGGCCGCTGCATTCCTGAAGGATCAGCCGGCAGGACTTTATAATATGAAGGATATTCTTGGCTGATTGCCGGGAAAATGGAGAATAGTTGCAATGAGCATTATGTCTGCACAGGAAATTATCCGATATATCGGCAGTGCACCAAAAAAAACGCCGGTCAAAGTATATGTTAAAGAAAAAGCCGACATTGATTACGGTTTAGCAAAGGTTTTTGGTGCGGGAGACAAGGTCGTCTTTGGTGACTGGACAGAGCTTCAGCCGATTTTGGAAGCAAACAGTGAAAAGATTGAAGATTTGGTTGTGGAGAATGACTGCCGTAACAGTGCCATTCCCATGCTGGACCTGAAAAATATCAAAGCTCGCATTGAGCCGGGCGCGATTATTCGTGAACAGGTCGAAATCGGTGAAAACGCTGTCATCATGATGGGGGCTATCATTAATATCGGTGCCCAGATTGGTGCAGGTACGATGATTGATATGGGCGCTGTTCTCGGTGGCCGTGCAACTGTGGGAAAAAACTGCCATATCGGTGCGGGTGCAGTTCTGGCCGGTGTTATTGAGCCTGCTTCAGCAACCCCGGTAATTGTGGAGGATAATGTCCTCGTAGGGGCTAATGCGGTCGTCATTGAAGGTGTACATATCGGTAAGAATGCTGTGGTGGCTGCCGGTGCTGTTGTAATCAGCGACGTGCCGGAGAACATGGTCGTAGCCGGCTGCCCTGCACGGATCATTAAAGAAAAAGACAGCGCAACGACGCTGAAAACTGCACTGGAAGAGGAGCTTCGCAAACTGTGATTCCGGCTGAGCAGTGGATGAAAGAGGCGGAGAAGCTTGCACCTGAGCTTAAAGCACTTCGGCGGGAGTTTCATCGTCATCCGGAACTTGGAAATCAGGAATTTAGAACGGCAGCCAGGGTTGAAGCCTGGCTGCACTCTTGCGGAATAGAGACTGTCCGGCTGACGGATACGGCAGTTATGGGGATCCTCCACGGTGCTAAGCCGGGGCCAACGGTTGCCCTTAGAGCAGATATGGATGCCCTGCCCATTAATGAGGCTACCGGTTGTCCCTTTGCTTCAGAGGTTCCGGGGGTTATGCATGCTTGTGGGCATGATGTCCATACGGCATCTGCCCTGGGGGCTGCACGACTTCTCAGTCTCCATAGAGAGGAACTTGCAGGCAATGTCCGATTCTTTTTTCAACCTGATGAAGAAGATCGTGGCGGTGCCGAACGGATGATTGCTGCCGGTTGTATGGACGATGTGCGTGCTGTGTTTGGCGCCCACATTTCTCCGACGTTGCCTTTGGGGAAAGTTGGAATTCGCTATGGCCGTTTTTATGCTGCCTCGGCTATGTTCAATGTTACTGTCTGCGGAAAGAGCGCTCATGGAGCAGAGCCGGAAAAGGGCAGGGATGCTCTGGCTGCTGCGGCTGAAATGGTTAGTGCTATTCGGGAAATGAACAACTTCGACCCGAAAAATCGGCTGGTCGTTACTATAGGCTCTTTTCATGCCGGAACTGCCCGCAATATCATTGCGGAGAAAGCGGAGTTCCGGGGCATGATCCGAACTCTCGGTCCTGAACTTCGGCAGCAGATCTGTGACCGCCTTACGCAAATAGTGGAGAGCACAGCGAGGGCTTACGACCTTACGGCAGAGACTGAGATTATTATGAGCTATGTCGGCGTAACAAATACCGACAAAGAAACTACTATTGTGGAATCTGCGGCCAAGGCGGCCCTTGGGGAAGAGAATGTCGTTATCATCGAAGAGCCGACGATGACGACTGAGGATATGGGTTATTTTATTGCCCGTGCTGCAGGCAGTTTCTATCATATCGGGGCCGGCTGCAGCCTGCCCCTGCATAATGCAGGCTTCCTGCCTGATGAGCGGGCTGTACCGTTGGCGGCAGGGGTTCATGCGGCAACGCTTGCAGCATGCCTTGACCAATTGAAAAATGAGGAGTAAACAAACCAATGGGTATCATTGTTGCCAAGTTTGGCGGGACATCTCTCGCATCTGCTACGCAGATAAAAAAAGCGGCGGATATTATTCGCGCCAACCCGGACAGACGCTATCTGGTCGCTTCTGCCCCCGGAAAGAGAGATAAGCAGGACACAAAAGTCACCGATATGCTGTATCGAGTGTATGAACTGGCTTCTGCCGGTCAGAGCTTTACGGCAGAGCTTGCGGCAGTGCAGGCTCGTTATGAGGAAATTGCTGCCGGGCTGGGAGTTTTCTTTGATGCAGCCGGTGAAATTGAACAGATTGCTGCAGCTGTGGCTCGTATCCCAAACCGCGATTACCTGGCAAGCCGTGGTGAATATCTCAACTCTAAACTGATTGCCTCCTACCTGGGATTTGCTTTTGTCGACGCAGCAGACTACATTCGCTTTGACGAAAATGGAAAGTTTGATTCTGAACTGACCCACCGCATCTTAGGAAAGGCATTAGAAAAGCACGATTATGCCGTGATTCCGGGTTTTTACGGCGCGTTGCCTGACGGAAGCGTGCACACTTTCTCACGGGGCGGCTCCGACGTTACCGGTGCCATCGTAGCCCGTGCGGTAGGCGCCGAGCTATACGAAAACTGGACAGACGTTTCCGGCATGCTGGCAGCAGATCCCCGTATTGTAGATGATCCCCGTCCTATTGACTATATCAGCTATAAAGAGCTCCGTGAGTTGTCTTTTATGGGTGCTTCCGTTCTGCATGAGGATGCCGTTTTCCCCGTCCGTAAGGCGGGCATTCCCATCAACATCCGAAACACCAACCGACCGGATGATGTCGGAACAATGATTGTTGCCCATGTTCCTGAAGAGGTGCCAACCCATCGTGTCACCGGTATTGCCGGTCAAAAAGGTTTCTCCAGTATTCACATTGAAAAGTCTATGATGAACACTGAGGTTGGCTTTGGCGCGCGCCTGCTGCAGATTTTTGCAGAAAACAATGTTCCGTTTGAGCATGCCCCTACCGGTATTGACGAAATGGCGGTTATTGTGGGAACAAAGGAACTGAATCTTGTCAGAGACAAGGTACTTACGGAAATCCGTAAGCAGCTGGACCCGGACGATATAACAGTGGAAGACGGTATGGCAATTATTGCTGTTGTTGGCCGCGGGATGCAGAAGGTTCGCGGTACGGCAGGTACCATCTTTAATGCTTTGGGTCTGAATCGTATAAATGTTCATTTTATTGATCAGGGCCCCAGCGAAATTGATATTATTATCGGTGTGGATGAACGGGATTACGAAGAGTCTATTCGTGCCATTCACCGTGCTATGTGCTGAGAGAAACAATCGGCTGCTGTTCGGAGAGAACGGCAGCCTTTTTATTGTTTTCTGTTGACTGCAGGCAGGGAAAAATGTACAATAAATTAGTTATGCAATGCTGAGTAACAGGAGGAGCAACGGTATGGACTCAATTTACTTTGCCGAAAGAAGTAAACTCCCCCATGCGTGTATCCTCGCTTCGCCCAACCCGGAATTGCAGAACACGGCAGCGCTTCAGCTTGCAGCGGCAGCATTGTGCGAGAAAACGCAGAATGTCCCCTGCGGTGCTTGCCGACATTGCCGGAAGGTACTCAAGGGCATTCATCCGGACGTTTCCATAATTGAGCGTGAAGTGAACGAAAAGGGCAAGCTGAGACGTGAGATTACCATCGGGCAGATTCGCGATATGGCATCTGACGCTTATATCTTGCCAAACGAAGCCTCCGGCAAGGTATATATCATCAAAGAAGCAGAATTAATGAACCTTAACGCACAAAATGCTGCTCTCAAGATATTTGAAGAACCGCCATCCGGCGTGATGTTTATCCTCTGTGCCGCTAAAATCACTCAGCTTCTGCCGACAATTCGGTCCCGCTGTGCCGAGATCACGATCAATGGCGAGGAACCACAGAATGAGGAAGCACTGCGGGATGCAGATATCTTCCTGAATGCTGTTGCGACCGGAGACCCTGTACAAATCTATAATGCCTGCGTTTCACTGGAGAAAATGGATACGCTGGATGCCCTTGCATTTGTTCGGGCAGTCAGTGCTCGCGTTGCAGATGCTGTCTGCGGCCGGGTACAGTACTCCGGCATCAATTCTGCCGGCTGGATACAACTTTCAGATTTGATGGAACGCTGCAACCTTTATCTGTGTAACAACGTTGGTGTCAAGCATGTGATGGGACTATTGGCAGCTGTATCCCTACGAAAAGGAGCAAAACTTTGACTACTGTAGTTAGTATAAAATTTAAAAACCGGGGCAAGAGCTATTTCTTTGACCCTGGAACACTGGAAATTCATGCCGGCGATAAACTGATTGTCGAAACGGCAAACGGGCTGGAAATTGCAGATTGTGTAAGAATGCCCCATTCTGTCCCTGATGAGGCTGTTGTTCCGCCACTGCGTCCTGTGGTTCGTGTAGCTACGGCATCGGATCTTCGTACGGCAGAACTGAATAAGATCCGCGAACAGGAGGCTCTTCGCATCTGCAAGCAGAAAGTTCTAGACCACAAGCTGGATATGAAGCTCATTGAAGCAGAATGTAATTTTGAGGGCAACAAAACGACATTCTATTTCACCTCCGATGGCCGCGTTGACTTCCGTGATTTGGTCAAAGACCTGGCAGGAATCTTTCGTAACCGTATAGAGCTGCGTCAGATTGGTGTCCGCGATGAAGCAAAAATGCTTGGAGGACTTGGCCTTTGCGGCCGCCCCTATTGCTGCCATCAGTATATGGACGATTTCAAACCGGTTTCTACAAAAATGGCAAAGGTGCAGAATTTGTCGCTGAACCCGACTAAAATCTCCGGCTCCTGTGGCCGCCTGATGTGCTGCTTACGTTATGAGCAGGAAGCTTATGAGGATCTGGTAAAGCATGTTCCACGGCAAGGGGCTTTTGTCGAAACGATTGATGGCTATGGCGTTGCTACGGGTGTGGACCTCCTGCGCCAGACGGTCAAGGTCCGCCTGGATGGTGATGATGACAGTATTCACCTCTATAAGGCACGAGAAGTAGCTCAGGTACCCGGCGGGCGTCCAAAGGATGGCGAGACACCGGCAAAAGTTCTGGTATACATTCCCGGCCCTGAAGATGAAATGGAAACTGAGCCGGATCCTGCTCCACAGAAGAGCGGGTGGGAAGTTCCCGCTTTCGAGGAGGCAACTGTTCCGGAAGTGCTGACGCAGAAAAGCATTGCAGTGGAAGACCGGGATGAACGTCAGGCAAAGCACAGCCGTAATAACCGTCCCTCTAAGCACGGCCAAAGCGCAGAGGGGAAGAAGCATGGTAAACCGGAGAATGAGAATACCGGGAAAAAGCAGCCCACGATGAATTCCCGGAAGGAAGTGTCGGAAAAGCGGGGGGATAATGAGGAAAACCGTCCCGAACCGGGAAATACGGCCGGCGAGTATAAGGCAGTAAAGGTTGAGGTACGCCGTAGCGCATCCTCTCACCACAGAAGAAAGCCGTCTTCAAACGGAAATACGACCGCGGTGTCTGCGCAGGAAAGCGGAAGACCACAGGGAACAAAGAGCCGAGGCGAGAAGGCAGAGAAAAAAGAGGGGGAGAAGCCACAAAACAGTGGCCACCACCACATTCACCGACATCGTCGGGGCAGTAAGCCGGGAACAAAGCCATCAGGCCAAAAACCGGAATAAAGGAGTAAGCGGGCAGGAAAAACCTGCCCGTTTTGTTTAGTGCTCTTCTGCAAGTTTTGGCAGTGTTGCGGAAGAACGGTTAGCCACAGAAATCAGTAATGCGCAGAAAAGAAGAAACCAATTCAATGTGATGAAGGTGCAAATGCCTCCGACAGCCAACGGAACCCGTTGAAATGTCGGAGGCACATTAATGTTTTTATGTTACAACGGGTTACGACAACTTTTCCAGCGCCAGCTGCAGGCGACGGATGGTTTCGGCCTTACCCAGGATGCAGCAGATGTCATCCGGACCGCCCGGGGTGACAGGCTTGCCGGCGACAGCAATCCGCACAGGCCAGATGACTTTGGCAGTTTTGACCTCCATGGCCTCTGCGAGAGAAGCAAGAGCCGCGAAAATGCTTTCTTTGTCCCATGTACCCAGGTCCTCAAAAATCGGGATGATCTTTGACAGAACTTCTATAGAGGATGCTGCATCCGATTTGGACTTTTTGTTGATAAACAGGTCTGTCTCATAGGAAGGCAGATTGTCGTAGAAATCAAGCTTTTCCGGAATTTCGGTCAGCACTTCGGTGCGCTGCTGCAGGGTGGCTGCAATGAGACCGGCATCATAGGCAGGATTCGTGACGGCCTGACGAATATAGGGTTCAGCTACAGCTGCGAATGCCTCCGGACTCATGGCACGGATATAAAGGCTGTTGAAGTGCGTAAGTTTAACTTTGTCAAAAATTGCCGGAGATTTGGAAATGCTATGAAGGTCAAAGACCTTCTTCAGCTCATCCATCGAGAATACTTCCTGCTCGGCCTGCTCGCCGGTGGGACTCCAGCCAAGGAGTGCAACGTAATTCAGCACTGCGTCGGTCAGGTAGCCTTCGGCGATAAGGTCCTCATAGGAAGGGTCGCCATGGCGCTTGGACATTTTGGCATGGGCGTCACGCATGACCGGGGAGCAGTGGACATACTTTGGAATATCCCAGCCGAAGCCTTCGTATAGCAGATTGTATTTCGGGGCCGAGGCCAGATATTCGTTACCACGGACAACATGGGTAATTCCCATCAAATGGTCGTCAATAACATTTGCAAAGTTATAGGTCGGCAAGCCGTCACGCTTCATCAGCACCTGATCGTCCAAAGTAGCGTTTTCTACGGTAATGTCACCGAAAATCTCGTCGTGAAATGTTGTCGTGCCTTCGTGGGGGATGAGCTGGCGGATGACATAGGGCTCACCCGCAGCAGCACGACGCTCGGACTCTTCGCAGCTCATGCAGCGGCAGGGATCGTCTGCCCGGTTAAAGTTTCCGGAATCTTCTTCAGATTCGGTCTTTTCACAGAAACAACGATAGGCGTGACCACGACTGATAAGCAGGTCAGCATATTCTTTATAGAAGGGGCGACGTTCGGTCTGAATATAGGGAGCAACGGGACCACCTACGTCCGGGCCCTCGTCGTGTTCCAGATGACACTCAGTCATTGTCTTGTAAATAACGTCTACAGCGCCTTCAACCAGACGGCCCTGGTCAGTATCTTCAATGCGCAGAATGAACTTACCGCCTTCGTGCCGGGCGATAAGATAGGTGTAAAGAGCCGTGCGCAGATTGCCCACATGCATATATCCGGTAGGGGAGGGAGCAAAGCGGGTACGTACCTCGTTTTTGGGAATCCGGGCTTCCATTTCCTCGTACCAACTGAAATCTTTCATGATAGCAAAGCCTCCGTATAAAAGTCTTTTCTCATATTATTTTATCTTTTCCCTGTTGTCAAGTTGAACTTATTTTGATAGAATAACATATTGCGTGATAGGAAATGTATAAAGGAAAAAAGCTTTATTCCTGTAGAAATATATGCAGGGCCTTGGCCTTGCGGGCATGGAGGAACAGATATGGATCAGACAACAGCACCGAAAAAAGTTATGCTTTCCGGTATTCAGCCGTCCGGTGATCTGCATTTGGGCAATTATCTTGGAGCGGTAAAAAACTGGGCAGACATTGCAGAAGAGTTTGACTGTTACTATTTTATGGCTGACCTGCATAGCATTACGGTCCGTCAGAATCCGGCAGACCTGCGTCGCCGTACTACGGCACAGTTAGCACAGTATATCGCCTGCGGACTGGACCCGCAGAAGAACACCCTGTTTATTCAGAGCCATGTGCATGAGCATGCTGAGCTAGGCTGGATTTTAAACTGCTACACGATGTTCGGTGAACTGAGCCGCATGACCCAGTTTAAGGATAAGTCTGCAAAGAATGCGGAAAACATCAATGGCGGTCTGTTCACTTACCCTGCCTTGATGGCAGCGGACATTTTGCTATACCAGCCAGACTATGTGCCGGTCGGACAGGACCAGAAACAGCATTGCGAACTGACCCGTGACGTGGCAGTCCGTTTTAATAACATTTATGGAGAGACATTCAAAGTACCTGAGCCCTATATCCCCAAGGTGGGTGCCCGCATTATGAGCCTGAGTGTTCCGACTTCAAAAATGTCAAAGTCAGACCCCAACGGCTGTGTGTTCCTGATGGACTCCCCTGAGGATATTGCCCGCAAATTCAAGCGTGCAGTTACCGATTCCGATACGGAGAACTGTGTCCGCTATGATCCGGAAAACAAGCCCGGCGTGGCGAACCTGATGAGCATTTATTCCTCTGTCACCGGAAAAACCTTTGCTGAAATTGAGAAAGAATTTGAAGGTCAGGGATACGGAAAGTTTAAGCCTGCCGTAGGTGATGCGGTGGTAGAGACACTGCGTCCAATCCGGGAGGATGCCGCTCGCATGATGGCAGATAAGGAATACCTGAAGAATGTGTACACAGACGGGGCTCAACGTGCTAGCTATGTAGCACGTAAGACTCTTCGTAAGGTCTACAAAAAGGTTGGCTTTGTGGAAAAGCCTTTCTGAGAATGTAACAACGAGGTTTTTCGCTTATGACTCTTTGGATCCGAGTGGTTCTCGCTGCGATGATTGCCTTTGGGGGAAGCTATATGCTGACTCCCAAGGTGAAACGCTTTGCGGAATTTATCGGGGCAATCGATATCCCTAATGAGCGCCGCATAAATGACCATCCGATTCCGCGCATGGGTGGTCTGGCTATCTTTATTGGCTTCATGAGTGCGATGCTTCTGCTGCTGGAATTTTCGGCGCAGTCGGTTGGCATGCTGTTGGGAGCCTGGATTATTGTGGCGGTTGGTGCGCTGGATGATATCGTTAATCTCCGGGCTGGACGAAAGCTGGCGGGGCAGTGCGTGGCGGCCTTTGTAGCGATTCGCTGCGGGATTATTTTCAATACAGTTTCAACTCCGGGATTCACTTCTGCGGCATCTTTTGTGGAGACAGGGTGGTATTCCATTCCCCTGACATTCCTTTGGATTATCGGGTGCACAAACGCAGTGAACCTGATCGACGGTATGGACGGCCTGGCAGCGGGCGTTTCTGCCATCAGCTCCATTACTCTGATGATTGTAGCAGCACTGGTTTCGGAGGCATCGGGAGTTGTTGTGGTGATGGCCGGCCTGGCAGGTGCCTGTTTGGGCTTTATTCCCTATAACCATAACCCAGCGAAGATTTTTATGGGTGATGTCGGCTCACAGTTCTTGGGATTTGTACTTGCGACGTCTTCTGTGGTTGGGATGTTTAAGATGCACACCATGGTGACCTTCGTGATTCCTCTCATGGCGCTGGCGGTTCCTCTGGCAGACACTACATTTGCCTTTGTGCGCCGTATCGCTAAAGGACAGAGCCCATTCCATGCCGACCGAGGGCATTTTCATCACCGGCTTCTGGACATGGGTTTGACGCAAAAGCAGGCCGTAACAGTGCTGTATGGCATATCAGCGATAATGGGACTGCTGGCCATTGTGCTTACCGGTGTCAGTTCAAGTGCTAGAGTAATATGCGCTGTGTTAATTGCCGCGATCCTGGTTGCCTTCTGGACGCTGTTTTTCTCTCGGGGGCACCAATTCCTGAAAAAAGAGAAACGGGAAAAGAACGAAGATACGGAGCAGAAATGATAAGAATAGCGGTTATTTCCGATACACATACGCATATTGCCAAAATATGCGAAGCTCTCCGGAAGGAAAATCCTGACGGTATTATTCATTTAGGAGATCATGAGCGTGACTCAGCCTCTATCGCGGAGCTTTTTCCGGAGATTCCTATGTATAGTGTCTGCGGTAATTGTGATATTCCGGCTCAGTGTCCCGTGGAAATGGTAGTGGAACTTGGGCCGGTGAAGGCCTTTATTACTCACGGACACCTGTACGATGTGCGCTGGAGCACACAGCGGCTGGTGTATGCGGCGATGGAAGCCGGTGCGCAGCTTGCAATGTATGGGCATACACATATTCCGGATCATTCGGAAATAGGAGGCGTAACAGTGCTTAATCCCGGTACCGCCGGACAGGGGCGGTCACTGACGTGGGCGCTTGTTACCGTACAGAATGACGGCAGCTTTACCTGCGAAATTCGTGACTTGTAAAAAGGTTTCCTGTTGCCTGCCATGCGCCGGAAATCATATCAGAAAGCTCGAAGGAGAGTAACCAATGGTAAGTTTTGCACAGCGGCTTGAAAAGCTGCGGACAGAAAAAAACATCAGCAGGGTTGAGCTTGCGGGAAAAATGGGATTGCCGAAGCTGTCCGTTGAAAAATTTGAGACAGGTCGCCTGACTCCATCAAAGGACCAGCAGCTGAAGCTGGCAAAATTTTTTGGTGTTTCAGTGGAATACCTGCAGGGAATCAGTGATGATCCTGCGGATATGAGCAGCTGGCTTAGCGGAGAAATTAAAGAAGAAGAACCGGCAAAGCCTGCATATCGGCCGGAACCAAAAAAAGTAGTCAGTGAGAGCGGCGGAAAAACAAATGAGGATAACGCAGTATACAACCTGCTTTTGAAGAGCGAGTCTTTCCGTGAGGCTGTGCTGAATATTCTGCGTTCCCCGGAAGGCCAGGAACTTATTGCCAAAGCGGCAAAGAGCAGACGACTGTAATAGAGCAGGAAGACAAAAAAGAAGTGAAATTTTGCTTGCATTCCTGAATCATATCTGCTAGAATACATAAGCTGATTTTTTAGCTAAACACGACCAAGGAGGTGCTTGAAATGGCAAAGTGCCAGTTCTGTGACAAGGATATCGCTTTCGGTATCAAGGTCAGCCATTCCCACAGACGCTCCAATCGTACTTGGAAGCCGAACGTGAAGCGCGTTAAGGCCATCGTAGACGGTTCCCCGAAGCATGTTTATGTCTGCACCCGCTGCATGCGTAGCGGCAAGGTCACCCGCGCTGTGTAATTTAACACATTACCCGAAACAAGCCTGTCTGCATCAAAGACGGGCTTTTTTCGGTACTATAAGGATTTTTGGAGGAGAAGTGCGATGAAGGAACTCGAAGAGCGGATTCTGCGTGACGGTGTAATTAAGCCGGGCGGAATCCTTAAAGTGGATAATTTCCTGAATCATCAGATCGATCCGCAGTTGCTTTATGCCATGGCACAGGAACTGAAAAGTCTGTATGCCGGCGAAGAAATCAATAAGATCTTGACGATTGAGGCTTCCGGGATTGCCATTGCCGCAATGGTGGGGTATGTGTTCGGATGCCCGCTGGTTTTCGCGAAGAAGAGCAAGTCTAAGAATATTGCTGATGATGTTTGGTCGGTGCAGGTAGAGTCCTTTACCCACGGAAATACAAATAACGTGGTGGTTTCAAAGGAGTATCTCGGTGCAGAAGACCGGGTGCTGATCGTGGATGATTTTCTGGCTAGTGGTGCAGCTCTGATTGGGCTGAAATCTTTGGTGGAACAGGCCGGCGGTACAGTAGTTGGTGCCGGTATCGCAATCGAAAAAGCATTTCAGGGCGGTGGCGATTATCTGCGCAGTAACGGAATGCGTGTGGAGTCGCTTGCACGCATCGCTTCCATGGGAGACGATAATCTTTTTTTTTGCTGAGCTGAAAAGAATAAAAGGCGAAGATGGTAAAACTAACAAAAAACGCAAGGGGAAATTGGCAAAAATGTCAGTATTTTCTTGACTTTTCTGATGGTTACTGCTATCTTAAAAAAGCCGTTCGGTGAAAAATAAATAGAGTTCTCGATATAATCCAAATGATATGGTTTTGAAGTTTCTACCCGGCTGCCGTAAATTGCCGGACTATCGAATTACCGAAACGTTTGGGGTGAAATACCCGGTTTCGGTACAGGCATCGGGGGGATTGTTATCGGAACCGATGCTTTTTTGTATCCTGTCCGCGGTATAGCGGCTGAGATAAAATAAAAAAATCAGTAAGGAGAAACCCATGAAAAAGATTTTGGCTCTCGCTCTTGTACTCGTCATGGTCTTTGCTCTGTGTGCCACCTCTGCTGTGGCTGACAACAGTGCGTCCGGCATTAAGTTCGGTCTGATCACTCTGCACGACGAAAACTCCACCTACGACAACAACTTCATCACGGCTGCACAGGAAGCCTGCGCTGCTATGGGTGCTGAGCTTGTTATCAAGACCGGTATCCCCGAAGGTCAGGAATGCTATGAAGCCGCCTGCGATCTGGCAGACGATGGCTGCGATATTATCTTTGCAGATAGCTTCGGCCACGAAGATTATATTATTCAGGCTGCCCGTGAGTATCCTGAGGTGCAGTTCCTGCACGCTACCGGCTACCAGGCTCAGATCGTTTGCATGCCCAACTTCTCTGATGCTTTCGCATCTATCTATCAGGGTCGTTATCTGGCAGGCGTTGCTGCAGGCCTCAAGCTGCAGGAAATGATCAACAATGGCGAGCTCACCGATGCAAATTACGATGAAAACGGCAACGTTAAGGTCGGCTACATTGGCGCATTCACTTATGCAGAAGTCGTTTCCGGCTATACTTCCTGGTTCCTGGGCGTTCGCTCTGTTGTTGAAAACGTTGCTATGCAGGTCACCTTTACCGGTTCCTGGTACGATGAGACCGCTGAAAAGGAAGGCGCAAATACCCTGATCGCTAACGGTTGCGCTCTGATCTCCCAGCACGCTGACTCCATGGGTGCTCCCACTGCTTGCGAAACTGCCGGCGTTCCCGACGTTACCTATAACGTTTCCACTGCAGAAGCTTGCCCCAACACCTACCTGGCTTTCTCCCGCATCAACTGGGCTCCGTTCATTGAGTACGCAATCCAGTCTGTCGTTGATGGCACTGCAATGCCCTATGACTGGGTCGGCACTGTTGAGACCGGCTCCGTTGAATTTGGCCAGTACGGCGCATGCGCTGTCGATGGCACCGAAGCTTATGTTGCAGAAGTTGCTGCTAAGCTCGCTTCTGGCGAACTTCAGGTCTTCGATTGCTCCACCTTCACTGTTAACGGCGAAATGCTGACCGCAGAAAATAACGAGCACGTTGTCGATGGCTATTTTGCAGAATCTGCTACCCAGTCTGCTCCGTACTTTGATCTGCAGATCGACGGAATCAGCCTGCTTGACACTGCATTCTAAGATATCGCAATGCCTGCGGGAGGGCTTCTCCACGGAAGCCTTCCCGCTATACCGTAAAGGGCAGCGCAGTGATTTCCATCGCCGCGTTGCCCTTTGCGGTATTATCACTAAAAGTGCTATACCGTAGCTCGCTACAATCAAGGGGCATCGGAGGCCCTTTGCGTCTCCCAATTTCCGTTAGGAGGTTATACACTTGGATACCAAAATTCCTGCAGTGAAAATGCGCAACATCACAAAGCGTTTCGGCCCTGTGCTGGCAAATGACCGCGTTTGGCTGGACATTTACCGGGGCGAAATTCTGTCTCTGCTGGGTGAAAACGGCAGCGGAAAGACTACTCTGATGAATATGCTGGCCGGAATCTACTTCCCGGATGAAGGTACGATTGAAATCGATGGCAAAAATGCTATTATTGCTTCGCCAAAGGATGCCTTTGACTTGGGTATTGGAATGGTACATCAGCATTTCAAACTTGTCGATGTGCTGTCCGCAGCAGAGAACATCGTCCTTGGGCTGGAGGGCAAGCTGGATATCCGTGCTGCCAGCGAAAAGATTCGCAGCATCTGCGACCAATATGGGTTTGATGTGGACCCGGACGAAAAAATTTACAACATGTCTGTTTCACAGAAGCAGACCGTTGAAATAGTCAAGGTGCTCTATCGCGGTGCAAATATCTTGATTCTTGACGAGCCGACCGCTGTCCTTACTCCACAGGAGACAGATAAGCTCTTTGCTGTTCTGCGGAATATGCGCGACGATGGCAAGGCTGTGGTTATCATTACCCACAAGATGCATGAGGTTAAGGATTTGTCCGACCGCGTAGCGATTCTGCGCAAGGGGCAGTTTGTTGGTGATATGATTACAGCGATGACGAACCCGGAAGAAATGACGAATATGATGGTCGGTCATGCGGTAAAGCTGAATATCAACCGCCCGGAACCGGTAAATTCCAAGCCGCGCATTGCAGTAGAAAATCTGACTGTCCGTGGTTACGACGGGGTGGTGAAACTGGATAACGTATCATTTACCCTGAACAGCGGTGAGATCCTGGGTATTGCGGGTATTTCCGGCTGCGGCCAAAAGGAACTGCTGGAAGCAATCGCCGGCCTGCAGAAGACAGAAAAGGGTTCTGTGACCTATATTAATGATGACGGAACAAGGGAAGAACTTCTGGGCAAAGACCCTCTGGCTATACAGCAGATGGGCGTTGCGCTCTCTTTTGTTCCCGAAGACCGTCTGGGAATGGGCCTTGTAGCAAACATGGATATTTCAGACAATATGATGCTTCGTTCTTTCCGCAAGGGACATGGATTCTTAACGAATCGCAAGGAGCCGCGCAAGCTGGCGGAAAACATTGTTGAAGAACTCGAGGTCGTTACCCCCAGTGTCTCTACGCCGGTACGCCGTCTGTCCGGCGGCAACGTTCAGAAAGTGCTGGTAGGCCGTGAAATTGCCTCGGCACCGACTGTGCTGCTTACTGCCTATGCGGTCCGTGGGCTGGACGTAAACTCCTCCTATACGATCTACGATCTGCTGAACAAACAGAAAATGTCCGGTGTCGGTGTAGTATATGTCGGTGAAGATTTGGACGTGCTGCTGGAGCTGAGCGACCGTATTCTGGTCCTTTGTGGCGGTAAGGTCAGCGGAATTGTGGACGGGCGAAAGACCGATAAGCGGGCAATTGGTATGATGATGACAAAACTGGGAGGTGGCGAAAATGAATAAAAAGAAAGAGCCGCTGTTCCATATCTCCAAACGGGACGTGCTTCCCTGGTATTGCACCTGGGGAATTCGATTGGGTGCGATCCTTCTTGCTCTTATTGTTTGTGCTGTCATAACTACTGCTGCGACAAAGCTCAACCCGATTTCTGTGTATGGGACTATGTTCAAGGGTGCATTTGGGTCTACCCGTAAGTCCTGGGTTACCGCGCAGAACACAGCGGTGCTTCTGCTGATCGCGCTTGCTGTTACTCCCGCTTTCCGTATGCGTTTTTGGAACATTGGCGCTGAGGGGCAGGTTTTGATGGGTGCCTGGGCAACTGCTGCCTGCATGATTCTGCTGACGGGTAAGGTTCCGCAGGGCGTTCTGATGGTTCTTATGACGATTTCAGCTATTGCAGCAGGTGCAATATGGGGAGCTATCCCTGCATTGTTTAAGGCACGCTGGGGAACTAACGATACTCTGTTCACTCTGATGATGAACTATATTGCTACGCAGATTGTGGCTGCCTTTACGATTATTTGGGAAAATCCCAAAGGATCGGGAACAATTGGCGTTATCAACAACTCTACCTGCATCGGGTGGATGCAGGTCGGCAACAAATATCTGCTGACCATTATTGTGGCTGTAGTGATGACGCTTGCCACATATGTGTACCTGAACTACACTAAGCAGGGCTATGAGATTGCGGTTGTGGGTGAAAGTGAAAGGACTGCCCGCTATGTCGGCATCAAGGTTGAGCGGGTCATCATCCGTACGATGCTGCTGTCGGGTGCCGTCTGCGGCCTGGTAGGTCTGCTTCTGGTAGGCGCAATCAACCACACACTGACGACCAGCCTTGCAGGCGGGCGTGGCTTTACCGCTGTTATGGTAAGCTGGATGTCCCAGTTTAACCCGATCACCATGATTCTGACCAGCTTGCTCATTGTATTTCTGGGCAGAGGTGCCGGCGAAATTGCTACGGCGTACGGTTTGAATACTTCCTTCTCGGACATCCTGACAGGAATCATCATCTTCTTTATTATCGGCTGTGAATTCTTCATCCGCTATAAAATCAGCTTCCGCAAAAAGCAGGAAGTGACGGAAAAGGAGGGACAGAAGTAATATTATGTGGAACTTTCTGATTACCTTTATCCCACGTGCCATTGTCCAGGGAATTCCCTTGATTTTTGGTTGTACGGGCGAAATTATCACGGAAAAATCCGGCAACCTGAATCTTGGTATTCCGGGCGTTATGTATGTCGGTGGAATTTGCGGAGTTATTGGTGCTTTCTTTTATGAACAGGCGACGGTGGCTTCCGGGACGTTCAACAGTTTTCTGGCTGTATTGATTCCCCTGCTTAGCTGTCTGCTCGGTTCACTGTTAATGGGGTTGCTGTATTGTTTCCTGACCGTTACCCTGCGGTCAAATCAAAACGTGACCGGCTTGGCAATGACTACCTTCGGTGTGGGGTTTGGAAACTTTTTTGGTGGCTCCCTCATCAAGCTCTCCAATTCAACAATGACCTCCGTAGTGCTCTCTAAGACCAGTTTGGTGTACAAAACTACATTCCCCTTTGCGGAAAGCACAGGGTGGGTAGGAAAGATGTTCTTCTCTTACAGCTTTCTTGCCTATGGTGCGGTGATTATTGCCATTATCACTTCGTATATTTTCAATAAGACCAGAGTTGGCCTGCACCTGCGTGCTGTAGGTGAAAGCCCTGCAACTGCAGACGCTGCCGGTATCGATATTACAAAGTACAAGTATGTGGCTACCTGCATTGGCTGCATGATTGCCGGTCTTGGCGGTCTGTACTACGTGATGGACTATGCCTGCGGAGTGTGGTCAAATGATGCATTCGGTGACCGTGGCTGGCTTGCTATTGCACTGGTTATTTTTGCAATCTGGCGTCCGGGCACGGGCATCTGGTCTTCCATCCTGTTTGGCGGTCTGTATATTCTGTATCTTTACCTGCCTACGGGAATGAACCATATGTGGCTGAAGGAATTGTATAAAATGATCCCGTACCTGATTACGGTGATCGTTCTGATTTTGACCAGTATGCGAAACAAGCGTGAGAACCAGCCTCCTGAGTCTCTTGGCCTGGCCTATTTCCGTGAGGAACGTTGAAAAGGGACTGACACGCGGGCCGAAAATCAGGCGATGCGCAATAAAGCACAGTTGACAGAAAAGATGCCCCTGCACGCTAGCCGTGCAGGGGTTATTTCGAAATGAATGATTCGAGGAGACAACAATGAGCTGTCAGATTATGAAGGGAGCGCCGGCTGCAGCGGCACTTGATGAAGAGACTATTGAAAGGGTCAGAAAAATAAAAGATCAAGGAATAGAGCCCTGTCTTGCTATTCTTCGCGTGGGAGAAAAGGAAAACGATCTGTCCTATGAGAGGGGGGCGTTGAAGCGCTGTGCGAAGACGGGCTTGATGGTACGCCAGGTGGGTCTGCCAGAAACAGTGTCACAGAAACAGCTGATTGCTGTGATAAAGGAACTGAACGAAGACGAAAACGTTCATGGGATACTGATGTTTCGACCGCTTCCCGCCCATCTTGACGAGAAGGCTGCCTGTGCTGCACTGGACAGTAAAAAGGATGTTGATGGCATAACTGCCGGGTCCATGGCATGGGTATATTCCGGAAGCGGCGAAGGGTATGCACCTTGTACTGCGCAGGCCTGTATGGAGATCCTTAAGTATTATGGTGTGGAAGTATGCGGAAAAAGAGTGGCGGTAATCGGACGCAGCTTGGTTATCGGCCGTCCGGTAGCAATGCTGCTGATGCGGGCTAATGCAACAGTAACAATCTGCCATACAAAGACATTGGATATGCCCCGGATTGTAAAAGAGGCAGACATCGTCATTGTAGCCGCCGGAAAAGGGGAGAGTATTGGCAGCGAGTACTTCCGGGCAGGGCAGACAGTAGTTGATGTAGGAATCAGCTGGTCGGAAGAAAAGCAGAAGATTGTTGGCGATGTTTGCGCAGAGGAAGCAGAACAGCTGGTAAACGGTCTGACACCGGTACCGGGCGGGGTTGGTGCAATGACAACTGCGGTCCTGGTTTCTCATGTCGTCGACGCAGCGAGCCGATGAAAGTGCAGATATCTTGCCGGATTTCTATGAACTGAATATAGTGCATATGGAATAAGCTCAGCGGGTCTGTCCGTACATACTAACGGCAGACCCGTTGAGCTTATTCCTTCTTCAGACGGCGATTAAAGCTTTTTACCGCTGAGCCAAACTTCCTTACGTGAAAGGTCATCACCGCAGACAACGAAGTCTGCGCACTTGCCATCAGCAATGGAGCCGACCTGATCAAGGCAGCCTAACTGGTGAGCGGGATTATAGGTAGCAGCACGAATAGCATCCTCTTCGGGAATGCCAAAGGAAACAGCACGCAGCATGCAGTCATATACATTTGTACACGAACCGGCAATTGTTCCATCGGCAAGCCGTGCGACACCGTCCTTCAAAAATACCGGTTGTCCGCCCAGCTCATATTCGCCGTCAGGCATACCGCAGCAGCGCAGAGAGTCGGAAATCAGTACCATGCGTTCGGGGCCGAACACACGGAAAGCAAAGCGTACACTTGCCGGGTGAACATGTTGACCGTCAGAGATGATTTCGGCAAAAACGCGTTCATCTTCAGCGCCGGCTACGATGGGGCCAGGCTTGCGGTGATGAACCGAGGGCATGGCGTTGTACAAATGGGTAAGCTGTGTAGCGCCGGAAGAGATGGCCTGAGCAGCGTGGTCGTAGTCGGTGTCTGTGTGGGCTATGGCGACGGTGCAGTCTTTTGCTGCCTTTGCAACAAATTCGGCTGCCCCCTCAAGCTCGGGAGCGATGTCGACAATACGGATCAGTTTGTCACAACCTTCATTCAGACTGCAGAAAGCCTCGTAATCCGGTAAACGTAGGTATGCTGCGTTTTGAGCACCTTTTTTTGCTTCACAGAAGAAAGGGCCTTCCATATGGATTCCACGAGCAGCAGCGCAGCCATCCGGCTTCTCCACGTTAAGCTGTTTTGCGGTAGCAAATGCCTTAGCAAGGACGTCGTACGGCAGAGTTAGTGAGGTGGGGGCAAAGGAGGTGATACCGTTTGCGGCATAGTAGCGTGCCATGGTGACAAGCTTTTCATAGTCACCATCGGAAAAATCATAATTGCTGTTACCATGAGTGTGGTTATCAATCAGGCCGGGAATGACCTTAGCACCCTGCAGGTCGATGGCGTCATCTGTCGGTTCTCCGAGAACGTCGGTAAAGAGCCCGTCCTCAATAGAAAAAGAGCCTTCTACGAAGCAAAAACTATCTGTAAAAATGCGTGCGTTTTTAAAACAGGTTTTCATCTTGTTTATCCTTTCAATGTGGCGGTTAAGGGAAAGAGCAACATTCTGCGGCGGTATGCAGAAGTGCAGAGCAGGAATGCTTTCAGTTAGCGGATAGTGACGCCTGCGATTCGTTTATCCGAAAGTAGTCTCCGTGCACTCCACCCGTTTTAGACAGCAGGCGAATATCCGTAATGACCATGTCCTTTTGGACTGCCTTGCACATATCGTAAACGGTTAGTGCAGCTACGGAAGCTGCGGTCAGGGCCTCCAT
Organism: Candidatus Limivicinus sp.; assembly: GCA_045599525.1. Lineage (GTDB taxonomy): Bacteria > Bacillota > Clostridia > Oscillospirales > Oscillospiraceae > Limivicinus. Next base: position 38,142 of record JAZRWD010000110.1, read on the forward strand.
TTCGACCCCGGTCCGTCCGTCACAGCGGACGGTGGCGGTGATCTCTACACTGAAACGGTTCTCGTCCAGGTGAAGGGACAGGTCGATTCCATTCATCAGAATAGGGTGACACATGGGAATAATGTCAGGAACGCGTTTTGCACCCATGACACCGGCAATCTGGGCAACAGTGAGAACGTCTCCCTTTTTCATACCTCCGGACTGAATGAGACGGAAGGTATCCGGATTGACAAGAACGCGGGCACCTGCAACAGCTGTACGGCAGGTGGGATTCTTTTCTCCAACGTCTACCATCCTGGCGCGGCCTTGATTATTGAAGTGGGTAAAATCTTCTGACATGAACATTTCTCGCTTTCTTAATCCCGATAGAGATAATATTTTTAGTGCATTTTTGCGTTGAATACCGGATATACACCGGTAAACACCAAAGGAGAATGCCCTGCATATTCTGAGACATCGGGCACGGAATTCTTATTTCATAAAAGCATAGCGGCGGATAGCCTGAGCAACTCCGGCATCATTACAATGGCCGGTGACTACATCAGCCGCAGCTTTAACACGGCTTCCGGCGTTTTCCATCGCAACACCGATTCCGGCGGCCTGAAGCATACTGATATCATTCAGCCCGTCGCCAAAGGCCATTGCCTGGCCGGCGGAGAAACCAAGATGCTCACAGAGCGCAATCAGGGCTTTTCCTTTCTGCGCCCGTACATCATTGATTTCAATATTGTAGGGGATAGAGGAACTAATCGCCAGTTCCGGGAAAATATCAGGCAGGATATCCAACTGGTGCAGGCGCTCTGCTGGGTCTTCAAAATAAAACTGCATTTTCTGAGCCGGGGCTGCATTGCGTTCAATCATCCTTCGCAGACCGTCTACGGGAGTACGGATAGAACGATAAAGGTTGAGAATAGCAGGTTCCTTGATGATACGGGGAATATCAACTTCGAAGTTTTGACGTTCCATCCAACCTCGGTCTGATTGGTAGAAATCGTAGATAATATGATTCTCTTCTGCGTAATCCATCAACCGCTTTGCCATCTCAAAGGAAATCTCATAGCAGCAAAGATCCTGGCCTGTCCAGGAATCATAAATGCACATGCCGTTACCCGTTATATAATATCGGATAAACGGAAGCTTCAGTGCATCCGGCATGGCGGCGTATACTCTGCCAGAGGCCGGGACAATTGTAACACCGGCATCAGCTGCTGCACGGATCGCCTCCAGGTTCTCGGGGGGAATCTGTTTTTCTGTGTTCAGGAAGGTATCATCGAGGTCAAAGGCAATTAATCGTATATCCATAAATTCATCTCTCTTGTGAAGGGCACAGTCGTGCTAAAAGCAGGGAAGAGGTAAAGCATGAGCTCGAATGATTTATTATCCAACAAATCTGTGTATTTTACAAGCCTTTCTTTGTACATCAGCCGGACACTAGCAAGGAACTCCCTGCTGATCGGCGTGAAGGCCGAACGGCTGAAGAACACGCGGAAAGAAAAGGAATGGCTGCCTCACAAAGAAAAAATGAAAACATTGCATTTATTTATGAATAATATTCATAAAATTGTCCTTTTGTATACAAAAGTACGTGTGTATATACACAAAAAGTGTGTCAAGATAAATGCAACTTTTCGGCAGATTGCAGAATTATTACGGATGACTTGCAATAATGAGGGAAAAAGCGTATTATGCATATACGGAATAGAATTGTTCCGAGAATTTACTCAGAGAGGACCTGAAAAAATGAAAAAAACTTTAGCACTTGTTCTGGCTCTTTGCATGGTTGTTGCACTGTGCTCCATCAGCGCATCCGCAGCAAAGTCCCTGACCTTCGTGACCGGCGGTGAAAGCGGCACTTATTACGCTTTCGGTTCCGTTCTGTCTAACTATGTCTCCGCAAATTCCGATGTAAACGTTACGGCAATCAGCGGTAACGGCTCCAAGGCAAACGTGGAAGACCTTGATGCAGGCGATGTCCAGCTGGCCTTCTGCCAGTCTGACGTTATGAGCTATGCTTACAACGGCACCAGACTTTTTGACGAAGCCATCAACAGCTTCTCCGTTGCAGCTGCACTTTACATGGAACAGGTTCAGATCGTTACCACCAATGCAGACATTAAGTCTGTTGCTGATCTGAAGGGCAAGAATGTTTCCATTGGCGCTATCGGTTCCGGTGTTTACTTCAACGCAATTGACGTTCTCGGCGCATACGGTCTGACCGAAGCAGACATCAACCCTGTTTATCAGAGCTTTGGCGATTCTGCTGACTCTCTGAAGGACGGCAAGATCGATGCAGCATTTATCGTTGCAGGTGCTCCCACTCCCGCAATCACTGACCTTGCAACCGGCACCAGCGTGTATATCGTCAGCCTCGATCAGGAGCACATTGATGCACTGATTGCAGAGAACCCGTTCTACAGCGCATATACCGTCACTGCTGACACCTATGGCACTCCGGAAGATGCGCAGACTGTTGCTGTTGCTGCTGTTGTTCTGGTCTCCAACGACCTTTCCGAAGATGAAGTCTACGGATTTGTTTCTACCATCTTCAATAACACGGAAGCCGTTGCGGAGCAGCATGCTAAGGGCGCAGAACTCAATCTGGAGTTTGCTTCCTACATCACTGACGTACCGTACCATGCAGGTGCTGCAAGATACTTCGCCGAGCAGGGTATTGAAGTTGCCCAGTAATTCAGCGAACTAAGCAGAATAATACGCGACAACGGCGTCGTTTCTGACGCCGTTGTCTTGCCATTTCTTTGAGAGGGGATAAGTCCATGTCCGACAAACCGAAAAACACGTCTATGCCGGAGGCACCGACCATAGAGCAGGATATGAACGAGGTTATGCGCAAGTATGACCGCGAATCCAACACGCGTATCTGGACAGGCATACCGGGCAAAATCGTACAGGCAATTTCGGTGATTTTCTCCCTGTACTGTATCGGTGTAACATTGTTCAGTACTGCGGCCCTGGAAAAACGCCTGACCAGCTTCCTTGCCTTTGTGATCGTGCTGGGGTTTCTGCATTATCCGGCCGTGAAGACCAGGGTTAAACCGAACAGCCTTCCCTGGTACGATATAATCCTGATGGTGGCAGGTGCAGGCGCGTTCCTCTATTATTGCCTGAGCTATGATAAGCTTGTATGGGTACTGACCAGCGCATCGAAAATGAAGCCTCTGTATATTACAGTTGGCATAATTGGTGTGGTCGTGCTCATGGAGCTGTGCCGCCGATGCGTAGGCATTCCTATTCTTTGTGTGGCTGGCGTTTTGCTGATATATACCTTTGCCAGTGGTGTTGCGCTGAAACGTGTTATTTATACACTGTTTTTCTCCACGGGTGGTGTACTGGCGACACCGGTGCAGGTCTGCGCGAAATACATTGTCGTATTCATTATTTTCGGCGCTTTTCTGGAACGGACCGGTATTTCGGCCTTCTTTATTGATCTGGCGAATTCTCTGGTTGGCCGCTTCTCCGGCGGCCCGGCAAAGGTTGCGGTTATTTCCTCTGCACTATGCGGTATGGTGTCCGGTTCCTCGGTCGGCAATACCGTGACAACCGGATCTGTTACTATTCCCATGATGAAGAAGACCGGCTACAAGCCTGAGTTTGCAGGCGCAGTTGAGGCAGCAGCCTCTACCGGCGGTCAGATTATGCCGCCGATCATGGGTGCGGCAGCATTCCTGATGGCAGAGTATATGGGCGTGACCTACGCAGAAGTTACGATGCGTGCGATTCTGCCTGCTGTTCTTTACTTCACCGGTATTTTTGTTGCTGTCCATCTGGAAGCAAAAAAGCTTGGCCTGAAGGGTATTGAACCAAGTCTTCTGCCGAAGTTCGGGAAACTTGTAAAGAAAACATATTTGCTCCTCCCACTGGTCGTTCTGGTATGGTTGGTTGTGAGCGGTACCCGTACAATGCAGTTCTCCGCATCTGTCTCCATCCTTATCGCAATTGCTGTGGCACTGGTAGATAAGGAAAATCGCATTACGCCGAGAAAAATCCTTGAAGCTCTGGAAGCCGGCGGTAAAGGGACCATTACTGTGGCCGTAGCATGCTCGATGGCAGGAATCATTTCCGGTTGCATTACCGCAACCGGCCTGGCCTCCAAGCTGATTAACGCAGTAGTCTCCATCAGCAACAGCGTGTCATTCATGGACCCGACTTTGATTGCCCTATTCCTTACTATGCTCTGCTGCATTGTTCTGGGTATGGGTGTTCCTACGACAGCAAACTATTGCATTATGGCTTCTACCTGCGCACCGATATTGATTACTATAGGGGTGCCCAAGGTTGCAGCACATTTCTTCGTGTTCTATTTTGGCATTGTTGCCGATATTACACCGCCGGTTGCTTTGGCGGCCTACGCCGGTTCTGCAATTGCCAAATCGAATCCGATGAAAACAGGCATTAATGCTACAAAGCTGGCCATTGCCGCTTTTGTGGTACCGTATATCTTCGCAATGGATCCGGCCCTGCTGTTTATGAACACAACGGCACTTGAAGTTATTCTGATCGTGATTACGGCTTTTGTCGGTATTTTCGGAATAGCTGCTGCCCTCAACGGTTTCTTTATGGGGAACATGCATTGGGCAGTTCGTATTGCATCTGCAGTTGGCGGTGTTATGCTGATGATGCCGACAGGCATTACAGACGTACTTGGCCTGGCTCTTCTGACTGCGGTTATCGCAGTGCAGGTCATGCGAAAAAAACGCGCAGCTCCGGCTGCCGGTTAACAGGCGAGAATTGTGTGCACACAATAAGAGATTCAGAATAAAAAAGTTCTGAATCTCTTATTTTTCAAGGAATTTTTCTGAAAAAGCTTGACATATATCAGCGTTTCGTGTATATTATCTAAGCGCTCCGAAGACAGCAGGTGGTTTTAGTGCCGTAAATCCTGCCGAGGACATTTTCAATTCATCTTGTAAATGTGCTCTTGCGTCTTACGATGCAGGGGTTTTCTTTTTGAGCGTGCGCAATCATCTTATTTTCCGGAGGTGAAAATCAAACATGCCGAACGCAAAAGTTCTCAGCGAAAAGCAGGCAGTTGTTGCTTCTCTGGTAGAGCGTATTCAGAATGCTCAGGCGGGCATCCTGGTCGACTACAAGGGCATTACTGTTGCTGAAGACACTGAGCTCCGCGCTGCTCTCCGCAAGGAAGGCGTTGAGTATTCTGTTGTCAAGAACACCCTGACCAAGAAGGCTCTGGATCAGCTGAACATGAGTGAGATGGACGCTCACCTGAACGGCACCACTTCCATGGCCACTTCCGCAACTGACCCCATTGCTCCCTTCCGTATCATCACTGAGTACAGCAAGAAGCTGGATGCACGCTTCAACGTTAAGGCAGCTTTCATGAATGGTGTCATTCTGAACGATGCTGAAATCGCTGACCTGTCCACCCTTACTTCTATCAGCGACCTGTACTCCAAGCTGGCTGGCTCCCTCAACGCAATTCTGGGCGGCCTTGCCGTGTGCCTGAACGAAGTTTACGAGCAGAAGAACGGCGGCGCAGCAGAAGCCGCGCCCGCAGCAGAATAATTTATCTGACTGCTACATATCATTTTATTGGAGGATATTAAAATGGCAAGCGAAAAGATCACCGCTATGGTCGAAGAAATCAAGACCCTTACCGTTCTCGAGCTCAAGGAGCTCGTTGACACCATCTGCGACACCTTTGGTGTTTCCGCAGTCGCAGCAGCTGCTGCTGGCCCCGCTGTTGCAGCAGAGGCAGTTGCAGAGCAGACCGAGTTTGACGTTGTCATGACCGGCTTTGGCGATCAGAAGATCAAGGTCATCAAGGAAATCCGTGCTATCACCGGTCTCGGCCTGGCTGAAGCAAAGGCTCTCGTTGAAGGCGTTCCTGCAAAGGTCAAGGAAGCTGTCTCCAAGGAAGACGCAGAAGCTCTCAAGGCTCAGCTCGAAGCTGTCGGCGCAACCGTCGAAATCAAGTAATTTATCTCAAATTACACTTTTTTACACCCCATGCTTCTGCATGGGGTGTTTTTCAATGAGTTCGGACAGCCTACTAGCGGAACAAGTGGAGAATCCACAGAAGGCTGGCCGATATAATTCCCCTCAAGGAGAGAAGCTATTGTGGAAAACCTGATATTCAGCCTGAATGCAACGATACCCATTTTCTTAATGATCCTGACGGGTATGCTGCTCCGCAAGATTGGATGGGTTGGCAGTGAGTTTGCCGCAAAAATGAATAATTTTGTTTTTCGGGTCGCCCTTCCTGTTATGGTCTTTCATGATCTGGGGAGCGTTGACTTTGTGACGGCGTGGGATACACGTTTTGTCGTATTCTGCTTTTTTGCTACACTACTCAGTATTGGGACATCCTGGCTTCTTTCCTGTGCTTTGAGGGATAGAAGTCTGCAGGGGGAATTCATACAGGCGTCTTACCGGAGCAGCGCAGCGATTCTTGGCTTGGCCTTTATTCATAATATTTATGGCTCCAGTGGGATGGCGCCTCTTATGATACTGGGTAGCGTTCCTCTGTATAATATTATGGCGGTGTGTGTCCTGAGTTTTTTCTCGCCGGAAAATGGAGGCCGTATTGATTCCGCTGTGCTGAAGAAAAGTCTCCGCGGGATAGTGACCAATCCAATCATTCTGGGCATTTTTGCGGGCCTGCTCTGGTCACTGCTTATTCATGAGATGCCCGGTTGGCTGAACAAATACACATCTTCCCTTGGAAGCGTGGCAAGCCCTATGGGCTTGATTGCCATGGGAGCATCATTTGAGCTGGAAAAGGGAAAGGACAGGTTCAGGCCTGCGCTTCTTGCTTCTTTTGTAAAGCTGATTGGTTTTTGCTGTATATTTATGATTCCTGCGGTAAAGCTTGGATTTCGAAATGAGGAATTGATTGCTATTCTTGTAATGTTGGGGTCAGCAACAACGGTTTCAAG
>JAZRWD010000111.1:0-2502 GCA_045599525.1 Candidatus Limivicinus sp.
GCTGTTTTCCATAGTGCGAATCTGCAGACCGGCAAAGTCTGCCAGGGTGTTCAGGGCTACATTTGCAGTGGTCAGACGGTAGGTAGCATTCTGCAGGAAGCCCAGCAGGTGCAGGTCAGCAGCTTCGTAGGCTGCGGAGAGAGCTGCGTTAAAGTCGTTTTCGCCATTCAGTACGCCGTTGATGGTTTCGCCGTCATACTTGGAGAAAACCATCGGCAGGTCAAACACAGCCATTTCCGGGATAAAGGAAACGGTGGGAGCGGTCTGGCAGACAACCAGCTGGATGTCATTGCTCTGCATCTGGCGGATCAGGTCAGCGTCGCCGCCCAGGTCGCCGTTGGGATGATAGTCGATAGTGAGCTTGCCGCCAGTAATTTCTTCAACGCGCTGTGCAACATACTCACCGAAAATCTGGCCGGCAGCGCCCTTACCGGTGGAGTCAGCACCGATGAGCTCAACAGCCTTCAGCCCGGCATAGGGGTCGTCCGCAGCAGCGGAGGCGGCCAGCGTGGTGGTACCCAGAGCAAAAATCATTGCCAGGGTCAGCAGGATGGACAGATACTTTTTCATGTGGTTCTCCTTCAAATATTTTATTTGGTTATTCACTCACAGCAGGGCTGTGGAAAGTGCAGGAATAAAGGTAATGAGGACCAGGGCAAGCAGGAAGGCAATGATAAACGGCAGAGCTCTTCGCGCCACCGCCATGGGCTGCTCCTCCGCCAGGTTGCCTGCCACAAACAGGTCCAGGCCGAAGGGGGGTGTCGCCAGACCGATAGAAAGGCAGCAGACCAAAACCACGCCAAAATGGACAGGATTGATGCCCAGCTCTTCCACGGCAGGCAGAAGTACCGGAGCCAGAATAATGATTGCCGGACCGGTGTCCATAACCATACCCAAGATCAGGAAGATAATGACAAGAACACCCATAACGGTCCAACCGGAGTGGAAATTTGCCGTTATAAAGGCGGTTATCACCTTCGTTGCCTTAGTCAGCGAGAGCACACGGCCAAAGGCTGTGGCAAAGGCAAGGACGAAGGCCAGACCTGCATAGGTCTTTACTGCGCTACACAACAGAGGAAGCAGATCCTTCAGCTTCAGTGTGCGGTAAACCAGGCAGGAGACGATGAGGGCATAGAAAACAGAGATACAGGCCGCCTCGGTAGGCGTGACAAAACCGGCATAAATGCCGCCCAGCACAATGATGGGGCACAGCAGCGCGGGAAGGCTCTCCAGGAACAGCGGTCCGAGTCCTCTGGCATGCAGCTCTGCCATCTTTGCCTCGATCAGGGACCGGTCGCCGCCCTTATTTCGGCAATACCAGACAGCATAGGCCATCAGGAAGAGCCCAATCAGGATGCCGGGAAGGATGCCGCCGATAAACAGGTCACCGGTGGATACCCCGGTTGCCAGAGAGTAGAGGACAAAGGGAATCGAGGGTGGGATAATAACACCTAAACCACCTGCAACCGCGATCAGGCCGGCAGACCACTTTTTCTCATACCCCAGCTCCACCATAAAAGCCACACACATCGCGCCGACTGCCGCCGTTGTTGCCGGGCCGGAGCCGGAGATGGCACCGTAGAACAGGCAGGTCAGGATGACCGCACAAGGGATACCGCCCCGGAAACGGCCAACGAAATAAGCAAAAAAGTTAAACAGCTTTTTGGAGATGCCACCCTCCGCCATAATCACGCCGCCCAGAATAAACAGCGGAACGGCCAGGATGGGGGTGGAGTTTGCACCAGAAAAGGTGTTGTTCAGCATCTGCGCAACGGAACCACCCTTACCCAGCAGCTCAATCGGTGCCAGACCGCCCAGAATCATGGCTACCCCAATGGGGACAGACAAGGCGATTGCAGAAAGAAATACAATAAAAACCAGTAGAGCCGCCATCAGGCAATGCCTCCTTCTGCCTTAATGGCCGCTTCCGCTTCCTCGGCAGCCTCTTCCATTACCTGCTCGGCAAGGGTCAGGTTCTTCTCCTGAAAATGGCGGACATGCAGCCATGCCTGCTGGAGAGCCCGCAGCGTTCCCAGGAAAAATCCCGGCAACATAATACTGTAGACGATCCACATCGGCCACTTCATGGCAGGAGAGGTCTCCGCGCTGGAAGCAATTTTTGTTACAACCGCAATGGAGGACACGCCCAGCAGCCAGAACACACCGGCATTGACCAGATCGACCAGAATATTGACAACCTTGCGCAGGCGCACAGAGAACAGGTCCATCAGTGCGGTAACGCGCAACATACTCGCCTTACGGAGTGTATAGGGCAGAGAAAGGAAGACGCTCCAGATCCAGCAGAAACGGCAGAATTCTTCTGCCCAGGTCAATGCCGGGATAAAAGGAACGTTCCGCGCGATAACCTGCATCAGTTCCACAAAGGAGATCAGGATCAGAAGAATCACCAGCAGGGCTTCTTCAAAATGGGCATCCAGCCATCGAAGCGTTTTCATTTTGCACCTCCGGTAATACGCAGCAGTTCCGCACGCATGGCCTCCA
>JAZRWD010000112.1:0-2454 GCA_045599525.1 Candidatus Limivicinus sp.
TCAAACAGGTCCGGGCGGCGGAAAAACAGGTTGCCGGCATGGTATGCGCCCATGCTGAAGCCCGTCACCAGCGCAGACAGGTTGGAATCGTTGATCTCATACATGCGGGGGCAGAGCTCGTCGGTAATATAATGCACCCACTGGTCATGCAGCCAGGCACGGTGGTGCGGATCACCCCAGACGTCGGAGAGCGTCTCTTTATCGATGGTCTCGCAGGTGAACAGCTGAATTGCTCCGCTTTCCAGGTAATCCCGCAGAGCATCCAGCATGCCGAAGCCTTCCCAGTCATAAAAGTGCCCGTCCTGGCAGGGAACAGCCAGCACCGGCTTGCCGCAGCTCTGTCCGTAAACTTTAAATTCCATGTCCCGCTTGAGACACGAACTGTACTCTTTAAAATATTGGATCTCCATGGTTTACCTCCGCTTACTTCACTGTGCCAGATATTCTAGCATATCCCTCAACAGACTACAAGAACAACCGCAGAGGAAGCCGCATACGGCAGCTTACCCCGTCCTCCGGCAGTTTTTCCCCTTGCCAATTCTCTTTGTATTTCGTATAATATACCTTCTAATCGGGATTTTTCCTCCGATAACCGAAACTCCTCAGCTAAGGCAGGAAAACCATGAAACGCGAAACGTTAAAAGAGGCCTTTCTTTCCAGTGTCCCTGTACTGACCGGGTATATTACCCTGGGCATCGCCTTTGGCATTCTGCTCCGCACCGCCGGGTACGGGCTCTTCTGGGCATTAGGGATGAGTATTTTCATTTTTGCAGGCAGCCTGCAGTTTGTCGGCATCGGCCTGCTGACCTCCGGCGCTTCGTTGCTGAGTGTGGCGCTCACCGCGCTGCTGGTCAACGCACGGCATCTGTTCTACGGTCTTTCCATGATCGACCGCTATAAAGACATGGGCGCGATGAAGCCCTATGTCATTTTTTCTCTGACGGATGAGACCTATTCCCTGGTCTGCACAGGCCACGAGGACTGGGACCCCGTGCAGAGAAAATGGTACTACTTTCTTGTCTCCCTCTTTGACCAGTGCTACTGGGTCACCGGCTCGGTTTTGGGTGTCCTGTTTGGTGCTATCCTTCCCTTTGATACCACGGGCATAGACTTCGCCATGACCGCACTGTTTGTCTGTATCGTTACCGAGCAATGGCTGGGGACCAGAAATCATTTCCCGGCCCTGGTCGGTGCTGCAGCAACAACGGTCTGTCTCCTTCTCTTTGGCGGACAAAGCTTTCTGATCCCTTCCATGGGTCTGATCGCGGCTATTCTCCTGGGCAGCAGGCATTCCCTTAAAACAGAAAAGGAGGACATGGCATGAATCCAAAACTTCACGCAGTCTGCGCCATCGCAGTCATGTCCCTGGTCACCGCCGGCCTCCGTTTTGCTCCGTTTCTTCTGTTCGGCGGCAAAAAGAAAACTCCACCGACGATCGATTACCTTGGCAGAGTCTTACCGCCTGCCATTATGGCAATGCTGGTTGTCTACTGTCTGAAGGGTGTGCGTTTCACCTCTGCCTCAGGCTTTGTTCCTGAACTGCTGGGCTGTCTCTGTACCGCCGGCCTGCACGCCTGGAAAAGAAATATCCTTCTGAGTATTCTCTGCGGTACAGCGCTTTACATGTGCCTTGTCCAGCTTGTCTTCTAAGTCAGACACTCTGGGGAAAGCATCTTCGCAAAAAGGTAAAATAAGGTAAAAAATAAAAGGTAAACAAACAATGAAACAAGTAAAAGCTTCGGAAACAGCAGGAAGAGCCGATTCCGGTACTCTTTTCCGAAAAGGCGTGATTGCCGGAGTCCCCATCGGTATGGGCTACTTCGTGGTTGCCTTCTCCCTGGGAATTGCCGCGAAACGGGCAGGAATCAGCGTTTTTCAGGGTTTTATCGCCAGCCTGATTACGTATACCTCCACGGGAGAATATGCCGTATTCACCCAGATTGGGGCGAAAGCGGCCCTTCTGGAAGTTGCAATCATGACTTTTGTCATCAATGCCCGCTATCTTCTGATGAGCTGCGCTCTGGGGCAGCGTATGGCGCCCGGTTCAACGCTACGTACCCGTCTGCTGGCCGGCATGTGCATTACCGATGAGATCTTCGGCATAACAATCGCACAGGAGGGCTTTATCCATCCCATATACAGTCTGGGCGCCCTGTCCTTTGCCGCACCCTGTTGGGCTCTCGGCACAGCCTTCGGCATCCGCATGGGCGAGATCCTGCCGCTGTTTCTGGTCAGTGCATTGAGCGTGGCCCTCTACGGCATGTTTATTGCCGTCATCGTTCCCGCAGGCAAAAAGAGCCGTCCTGTTCTCCTGACCATCCTGGCCTGTTTTGTCCTGAGCACGCTGGCCGCCCGGTGTCCGGGTATCCGCGAGCTCTCCGCCGGTACACGCACCATTCTTCTTACCATCGGTATTTCATCCGCAGCTGCTATTCTGGCCCCGGTAAAGGAGGA
>JAZRWD010000113.1:0-6483 GCA_045599525.1 Candidatus Limivicinus sp.
CTGCTGTTTCTCTGCTTTGCCCGCATTCCCCAATCCCGCCGGATCGAGCGGAATATCGTCCTGCTGTCCTGGGTACTGGCGGTTTCCATGCGCTGCGTTGACCAGCTGTGCCAGAGCGGCCTGCTGCCCAGCGGCGACCTGAATCTGCGCCTGCGTCTGCGCGGCCTTATCTCACTGGTCTATGTTGCGGCGATGTTCGGCATGGCCTGCCGTCGCTTTGCACTCAAATTTGAAGAGGCAGACCGGCTGAATCTGTCACTGGAGGAAAAGGCACGGATAAAAACCGCGGAAAACACTGCCTTTATCCGAAGCATGCTGCACAATCTGAAAACACCACTGTTTTCCATCAGCGGATACAGCGATATTGCGTTGCGTTCCCTGAACAGTGCACCCGGACAGACGGGGGAGTATATCCGGAAAATCAATGAGAAGGCCATCTACGCCAGCGAACTAATGGACAACATGTCCCTTGTCATGCGCATGTCCAACGGCCAGGTACAGATCAATCCGATGCCAATCGACCTGGCGGAGCTGGTCCGGACGGTTCTGGAATCCGCTCTGCCGGCGGCGGATGCCCGCGGAGTGACGTTCTGCTGTGAGGACCCCGGTGAAGCGCAACTGTCTGCCGATCCGCTCTATCTTCGGCAGGCGATCCAGAACCTGGTCGATAACGCGATCTCCGTCAGTCCGGAAGGAGGGAGCATCCATCTGTGGATTGAAAAAAAACCGGACGGGCAAGCTAGAAAGCTGCACATCCGGGATTCGGGCTGTGGTGTTGAGGAAGAGGAACAAGAGAAGATCTTTGAGGCGTATTATTCCCGACGGCACGGGACGGAAAGCTCCACCGGCCTTGGGCTGTATATCACCCGGGAGATCATGTATCTCCATCACGGAGATGTCCGTGTGGAAAGCACTCTGGGGGAAGGTGCGGTCTTCACCCTGGAGTTTGCTGTGTGACCGGTCACTCTGTGCTCTCACCCAAAATATAGCCGCCGCGCATATGGGTACGGATCAGCTCCGGTTTGGATGGATTGGTCTCCACCTTCAGGCGCAGATGCCGGATATGCACGAACAGGGAGCGGAGGTCGCCCAGACTGGGCCGCTGCCATACTGCCCGGTAGAGTTCGTCGTAAGCGACAAAGCGGTCGCGGTTCTTCATCAGATAATACAGAACCTCGTATTCTGTGGGGGAGAGCGGAATCTTCTGCTCTCCTTTCCACGCCTGCCGTACTTTTGTGTCCAACCGCAGTTCTCCGCAGACCAGTTCCGCCGCCATATGGCTCATTCCCTTGCTTCGACGGATATTGGCTTCGACCATGGCAAGCAGCACAGGAGCTTTGAACGGCTTAATCAGATAATCGTCCCCGCCCATATTCAATGCGCGGATGATGGTCTCGTCGTCATTCATGCAGCTGATGAAAATAATCGGGCAGTAGGACTGTTTGCGCAGGTTTTCGCAGAAGGACAATCCGTCCATCCCTGGCAGCATAATGTCCAGAATCACCAGGTCAAATTCGCGCATCCGGATATACTGCATCGCAGTTTCCGCCGAGTGAACGACGGTGAGCGTATAGTCCGGCTGTTCCAGCAGATAGAACTGGATGATCTCACATATGGCTTCATCGTCTTCAACAAGTAAAAGATGGTTCAACTGCGGCAACTCCTTTACACGGGTCCGCACACGCCGGGACACCGGTAGTCTTCTGAGAACACTGTATCACAAAGAACCCAAGGTTGCAACTTCAGCTAATCTGACTAAAAAATGGAAGGAGAACGGCGCAAACTTTCATTCAATATGATTCTTGACGAATGCAAAGCGATACTTTATACTGAGCGCCGTCGCGGATAAGGAATGCAAAACAAGTCATTCCGGGTAAAAGACATGACCCGTTCCCACTCTGGGGACGAAAGGCCGAACGGACAGCCGGGTCAAATGCCGATGCGGGGTATAAACTCGCACGCAGCTCTTGCTGTATTTTTATTGATTGAGTTCAAAGCTCAGTTTCACGTGTCAAAGCACATCCGGGTGAAATGGTCAATAAGAGTAGTAAAAGTAAGTCATTTACTGTATAGACTCTGTCAGCCTATCCTTATCTGAATCGGATTTTATGTCCTGGGCATTTCTGCATGCCCGGGTAGAATATCGTATATTCAGAGTGATGTGTACAAGATGCGCATCACTCTTTTTGTTTTGCCTGACCGGACCGCGAACAGGAATACGAGGAGGAAAACCCATGAAAAAAAGCATTGCGTTTCTGACTGTCATCTGCCTGCTCATCGGCATGATGACGACCGCCCTCGCCGCTGACACGGCAGCTGTGTCCCTGCAGGATGTGTTGGACAAGCTGGATGTCGCTTATGCGGAAGAGGTCACCACCACAATCTCCGAGTTCGGTGACAACCCCGACATCGGAAACCGTTCCTGCGGCAGCGAAGCCGAAAAGCAGACGGCCGACTACATCGTTTCCGAACTGGCAGCGATGGGCTTTGAAACGGTGAACGTAGAAGAATTCACTGCGGACACCTGGTCCTTCAACCGTGGCCGTGTATATTACACTGCCGAAGACGGCAGCGAGGACTTCATCAAGCTCGGTGGCTTTGCCACGAACCTGACCTTCGAGGGTGACGTGCAGATCGTGTACGCCGGCCGCGGCACCGAAGAGGACTATGAAGGTCTCGACGTAGAGGGCAAGGTCGTTCTGATCGACATCAACCAGGCAGAAGACTGGTGGGTCGAGATTCCCGTATACGAAGCTTACACCCGCGGCGCTCTGGCCACCCTCGTCTGCAATGTCGAAGGCTATGCAACCTGGGACAACGACACGATCGGCTCTCAGGATATCTGCGGCCCCGCTTTTGCCCCTGCTTTTGCCATCAGCATCAACGATGCCGACCTGATCAAGGAGAGGATCGACGCAGGCAATGACACCTTCCGTCTGGATGTGGACAGCGTTGTTGCCGAAAATGGAACCTCCCAGAATGTCTGGGCAGAGATTCCCGGCACCAGCGATGAGGTCATCTATTACTTTGCCCATTACGACGGATATTATCATTCCTTCTTTGACGATGCCGAAGGCGTAGGCAGTGTGCTCGCCATTGCAAAGGCATTCCAGGAAAGTGGCTACACCCCGGAGAAGACCCTCCGCTTCGTGCTGCACGGCGCAGAAGAGTGGGGCAAGACCGACACCGAATACGACTGGTCTGCCGGCGCATACCACATGATCTATGACCTGCATCCCGAATGGGCCGCAAAGGCATTTGCTATTCTGAACATCGACGGCATGTACCCTGTTGAGGGCCACGAGATCTTCTCTGTTGCCTCGGTCAACGAACTGAACGAGTTCACCACTCCGATTGCTGCTGCCATCTTCGAAGACAGCGGTTATGAGATCGAAGCCAAGGCTTACACCAGCGCATGGACCGAAGACTTCAGCTATGTCCGCAACGGTGTTCCCTCTATCGTTGCAAGCCACGCCGAGCCTGAAGAGATCTACCACGGCACCGCCTACCACTCCAGCATGGACAACATTGTCCTGGGTGTGGACGAGACCGCATGGGGCCTCACCCTGCAGCTGTTTGCCTCCCTGGCCGTTGAGCTGGACGAGTGCGCTGTCCGCCCGATGGAGTTCACCAGCCACTTCGAGGCGATGGAAGAGTGCTATGCCGGCGAAACCGAAATCGACTTTGAAAGCATCTATGCCGCTATTGCTCCGGTTGACGCTCTGATTGCGGAGATGAACGCTGCCTATGCCGCAGCCCTTGCCGAAGGCGATACCGAAAAGGCTGCCCAGCTGCGCGCAGAGGGCATTGAGCTTGACGCCAAGCTGTTCGAAATCTACAACTATATCACCGACAATTTCTTTGCTTTCGACTATGAAGACAACCTGATCTTCACCTTCGAAATGAACGAATGGAACATCGACGCTCTCTGCGAAGCCATCGAGCTGCTGGAAGAGGGCGACGGCATGACCGCTTACGATGAAGTCCTCTACGACATCGATTACAACTGGTATGCCTATTCCTTCAGCGCAGAGACCTATGCCTACATGCTGGACAAGATGAACAACAAGACCGAAGGCACCTGGGGTCTCGGAATGATCCGTTACCAGGGCGAGAACCTCTGGGAAGTCATCCACTCTGTTGCTGACAAGTGCGAGGACGAAGACGCAGATTACAGCGAAGAGATCGCTGCACTGCAGGCCTCCCTGGAGACCCAGCTGGTTTATCAGGCGGAAATCGAAGCCGACCTGGTTCAGGCTATTCAGACGGTTTGCGAAATGTTCAGCGCTGTCTGCTGAGTCTTTTCTACGAATGGTTCCGCTTACGACGGGGCCCGGAAAACCGATGAATCGCGGTTTTTCCGAATAATACCTGCAAAACTTGCAAGAGCCGTGGGCGGATGCCCACGGCTCTTGTTCATTGTCCAGCGGATCCGGGCTCATTACCGGCAGCGGCGAAATACGGCGAAGAAGTGGCTGATGCTGTCGAACCGATGCTTTTTATATACTGTGCTGTAAATTTTTAACAGATTTGTCCACAAACATGTGCATTATGCATAATTAATCCTCCGGTTTTTCATGGCTTTCGTCGATTGTATAGCGCGCTCGGCGAGAGTATGATAACGACAAGACATTCACAGAGGAAAATCTCAACCCTGTGATGCACAGAAAAAAGAAGAAAAGGAGACTCGTTATGAAAATCAGCAAAAACACAAAAATTGTTCTTTGCGTCGCCCTCGTGCTGATTCTGCTGGGCAGTGCACTGGCCAGCGTATTCAACTCCGGCGCAGGTTCAACAAAGGTCAGCAGAATCACCTTTGATGGCGGGCACGGCACGTTAAGCGGCCTGCTCTATATGCCCAAAGATGCTTCCGCTTCCAACCCCAAGCCCACGATCATCGTTACACACGGCTATCTGAACTCTGCAGAAATGCAGGATGCCAACGCCATCGAGCTTTCCCGCCGCGGCTTTGTCGTCCTGGCTCTGGACCAGTATGACCATGGTCATTCCAACATTGATGATGCCAACTACTCCGATGCAAGCTTCTTCGGCGTATGGCTTCCGTTCTGGCTCCATTCGATGACCGATGCTGTTCACTACATGTATCAGCAGCCCTACGTTCTGAAGGATGCTGAGGGCAATGGCGTGATCGGTGTTACCGGCCACTCCATGGGCGGTTTCTCCAGCACGATGGCCCTGGCCTTCGACGAGCAGGAAGCAATGGAAACCGGCGTCAGAATGATCCGTGCCGGCCTGACCGAAGGCTCTGACTTCTCCTACAGCGGAATCGTCGGCATCGATGCCGCAACCGCAGACGCTCTTGGTGGCGGCCGCTGGATGGGCAAGGTTGCTGCTCAGTACGATGAATTCTTCTTTAATGACCCCGCAGAAGCAGGCGGCACCGTACGTCACAAGGACTACGTCGCTACTCCCGACGGACAGACCTTCCTGCAGACTGCCGAAGCTCAGCCCAACACCTGGTACGAAACCAGTGATGGCGGTCAGAGAATCATTTATGAACCGGCACAGACCCATCCCTGGAACCACTTCTCCGCAGAAACCACTGCATATGCAGTTTCCTTCTATCAGACGGCATTTGCGGATTACAGCTCCTATCTGAAGGATATCGCACCTTCCAGCCAGATGTGGCAGCTGAAGGAAGTCTCCGAGATGGTTGCTCTGGTTGGCTTCGTTATGCTGCTGATTGCGGTTGCCAACATCCTGATCACCCTGCCGTTCTTCAGTAATGCGGTTTCCGGCCCCATCGCCGTCCAGGCTTCTCCTGCCGGCAGCAAGAAGATCGCTACCATCGTGATCCTCTGCGTTGCTGTTCTGCTTCCCGCAATCTTCTTCACGCCGCTGATGGATAACGGCGCCGGCAGCCCTGCGGTAACGCCTCTGTTCATTGCCGGCATCGTCGCCGCGCTGGGTGGCATCGCTGCAATTGTCGTCAACCTGAAGAAGGACAAGAAGGCCATGATCGGTGGCGTTCTGCTGTCCGTCGCGGGTGCTTTCCTGGCTGTCATTGCCAAGGGTACCTACATGTATGCCGACAACGCGGTATGGACCGCCATCGGTGTCAATGATGTTGCTTACTGGACTCTGGGCTGCGCCGCAATGAGCATGATCATCCTCAGTGCTGTTTTCGTCTGCCTGAAGGCCAAGGAAGGCGCTTCTCTGGAAACCTACGGCATCTGCCTCAAGCCCATGACCATTCTGGCCGGTATCTGCACAGGTGTGGCGACCGTCGTGATCGGCTATGCCGTACTGTGGATCGTGGATGCTGTGTTCAAGGCAGACTTCCGTATCTGGACCTTTGCATTCAAGACCTTTGATGCAGCAATTATTCCTCACGTCCTGCGCTACCTGCCCACCTTCCTGCTGTTCTACATCGTCTCCACCATCGGCATTACCATCAACACCAACACCGAAGGCCTCAAGGGAATCAAGGGTTATCTGCTGGCGATCGTGCTGAATGCAGGC
>JAZRWD010000114.1:0-4994 GCA_045599525.1 Candidatus Limivicinus sp.
TCCTGGGACTCGCTGGAGCAGGACGCCGCCGAACCGACGGTGACCACTCCGGTGGAGTGGGAGAAAGCGGACGAATAGCTTTTTGCCTCCCGTGCACGTTTAACTGTCGGAAGCTGTACACGTTTCGACAAGGAAAACAGAAGCCTCTGCCCTACAATACTAGTATAAACAAAAAGAAGGAGGTTTCTGGAATGGAAGAAACAAAAGAATTGAAAAAGGAAGACCTGGCTGCCATGCAGTTCACGCTGTTCTGCGCCGGCTGCACACAGGTCAAGGAAAACACCCGGTATCCGAACCGTGTGGAGATCACCAATCCGGAGGAGATGGCTGCGGCACTGGCCTATGACCATGTCTGTGCGGCGTATCAGGAGGACATGCGTAAGGAGAAAAACTACCTGTGGAGCAATGTGATTATGCTGGACTGTGACAATGACCACAGTGAGGACCCGAACGACTGGGTCAACCCGGCTATTCTTACGGACCTGCTCCCGGAGGTATGCTTTGCCACGGCGCCCAGCCGCAATAACGGAAAGGAAAAGAACGGCAAGCCGGCACGGCCGCGCTTCCACGCATATTTCCCGGTTGCAAGGATCGAGGATGCAGAGGCCTGTGCAAAGCTGAAAAAGCAGATCTATGAGGCGTTCCCGTTCTTTGACCGGTGTGCGCTGGATGCGGCACGCTTTACCTTCGGTACGGCCATGGGGCCCGAAGATATCCTATGGCAGGAGGGCAGCCGATGCATTGATGAGCTGTGTGCCGAAAACGCGGGCAGTATGGCGGCAGCGGAGTGGATGAACTGGGAAAGTGACCCAGGTGCATCGGATGCGGAAAAAGCTACGGAAGGAAACCTGATGGAAACGGACCCGGAGGATCTGTTACTGCATGATCCGTCCGCGGAAGGGGAGGCAGGGAAGGACACCTCTTACCGTGCGGGCCCGATCCCGGTGGGAAAGCGCAACAACACTCTGGTAAAGTATGCGGCATACGTGCTTACCCGGCACGGCGACACAGAAAGGGCAAAGCGTTTGTTTGACCGGCGTGCAGCGGACTGTGAAGAGCCGCTGGAGGACGCTGAACTGCAGTCCATCTGGACGCATGCGCAGAAGTATTTCCACGAGACGATCGAGAAGCAGCCGGGCTATCTGAGCCCGGAAGAGTTCCGGAATCGTTACGGCCGCTGGCGACCGAGCACATTTGACGATATCGGCTTTGCAGAGGTTTTTGCCGAGTATGCAGAAGAGAAGCTGCTCTTTACCCCGCATACCTTTGAAATGCTATACAGCGGAACACGCTGGAAGGAAAGACGCGAGGGTGCGGTTCAGATTATGACGGAATTTCTGGACGCAGCACTTGCGGATGCATTACAGGTGAAGGCAAGAATTGCTCAGTTCGTAACCGGAGACCCCAACTGCAGGCGTGTAGCACAATCGACGATTGAACTCTTTGCGGAAAAACACCCGGAAAAACGATGGGTCTTGATGGCCTCGATCGCGCAGTCGCGTTATGAGAATTCCGTGAGGGGGCTGCGTTTCCATAAGGAGTATAAGAATGTCATTCACAATGCCCGCCACAGACTGCTGTGCGAATACACCGATATGGATACGCAACCGTATCTGCTGAACACCCCCAAAGGCACCTTCGACCTGCGTAAAGGGATGGAAGGCTTCCGGGCCTGTGACCCAAGGGACCGAATCACCAAAGTGACGGCATGCGGACCGGGGGAGCAAGGGCGTGAACTGTGGGAGGCCAGCCTGCAGGCGACCTTCTGCGGGGATCAGGAGCTGATCGAGTATGTTCAGCTGGTCGTAGGGATGGCCGCCATCGGGGAAGTGGAGCAGGAAGGCCTCATCCTGCCCTACGGCACGGGAAGAAACGGAAAGTCCACGTTCTGGAATACCGTTGGCGAGGTGTTGGGAGATTACGCCAGAAAGACCAGCGCCGAGATCCTGCTGGCCAACACGCGTTTCAATACCCGCCCGGAAATCGCGGAGCTGAAGGGGCGCCGTCTGGCGATCGCCTCCGAACTGGAGGAGGGCAGCACCCTGTCTACGGCAGCGGTGAAGCGCCTGACATCGACAGACCCAATCACGGGTGAGCGAAAATACAAGGACCCCATCGAGTTTAAGCCGAGCCATACGATGGTGCTCTATACCAACCATCTGCCGAAGGTAACCGAGCTGGATGAGGGCACCTGGCGCCGCATGAAGGTCATTCCCTTTAACGCGTACTTTGACCCGAAGAACGATACCCTGAATTACACCGCTCATCTGGTGAAGGACGCCGGGCCCTACATCATGAAATGGATCATTGAAGGGGCACAGAAGGCCATCGCCTGCGACTTCAAGTTCCCGGAACCCCAGTGCGTGATTGAGGCGACGGCAAAGTACCGTGCCAGTAACAACTGGGTGCTGAAGTTTCTTGACGAGTGCGCTGAACGCGATTCCACGGCGGAGGCGGAGGCCGGAAAGGCCTATCAGGAATATCGCAGCTGGTGCTATCGAAATGGGGAGAACCCCGTGGCAAGCGATGCCTTTCGTGAGGCGCTCATCTCCGCCGGGTTCCCCTGGGTGCGGCATAAGACCGGGCGGTTTCACCGCGGGTTACGCCTCAGAGAAGCGGAGAGACAGGGGTTCCTTGCCGCATCCTGAAACCATACAAACAGGGGCAGGACTCAACGAAACGGAGCCCTGCCCTGTTGTAACGGATGGGGGTGCCGCCGGTGCCACGGAAAAACAGAACTTTCTCTTATAGCCCCCCTATCCCCCCGCAATTTTGCCGGGCTTTCGGACCGATAATCAGGATAGCAGAGTAAAGGAGGCAGGGATAGGGAGAGTTACGGAATCCGGTGGCACCGGCGGCACCCTGACGGCAGGTGGGCAGAATCACGCCTGTTCTCTTCTGAAAAATGGGCTTGTAAGCCGCGGGCAACGTGGTATAATGTCTCCGATTTTTTGAGAACAGGACCGCTGCCGAAGATGAGAACGTCACTCAGCCTTGAACAGGCGTTGAAAACCGAAAAGATCCCCCTGGCCGACCAGAGCCTGCTGGTACTATCCATGAGCCTGCCGGCCATTCTGGCCCAGCTGACCTCCATTGCGATGCAGTATATCGACGCGGGTATGGTCGGCAGCCTGGGGGCGCATGCAACCGGGGCCATCGGCCTGGTGACCTCGTCAACCTGGCTGCTGGGCGGTATGTGTGTCGGCGTTTCGGCCGGCTTTTCCGTGCAGGTGGCCCAGATGGTCGGTGCCGGGCGTGACCGCGGGGCCTCCGACGTGCTGCGGCAGTCGCGGGGTGTTCTGCTGCTGCTCGGGCTGCTTCTGGGCGCATTCGGCATGGCGGTCAGCGGCCGCCTGCCGGTCTGGCTGGGCGGCGCGGAGGACCTTCGGGAGGATGCGGCCCGCTATTTCCTCATCTACAGCGCATCGATACCGTTTGCGCTGCTGCGTCAGCTGGGCGCGGGAATGATGCAGTGCAGCGGAGATATGAAAACGCCCAGCATCCTGGCCGCGGCCGTGTGTCTGCTGGACGTAGTGTTCAATTCCCTCCTGATCTTTCCGTCAAGGGTCGTTGTGCTCTTTGGTCAGGCTCTTCCTCTGCCGGGGGCCGGTCTTGGCGTAAGCGGTGCAGCTCTGGGGACGGCGCTTTCCGAGGTCGTGATCTCCCTCATCATGCTCTATGCGGTGTGCTTTCGGAACCGGAAGATCGGGCTTCAGGGTGGCGGCAGCTGGCGCTGGCAGAAACGCACCCTGCTGACGGCCTGCAAGATTGCCGTGCCGATCTCCCTGGACCATGTGTTTATGTGCAGTGCTTATGTTGCGGGCACCATGATCGTTGCCCCTCTGGGTACGGTCGCGGTGGCAGCAAACAGCCTCTGCATCACGGCGGAGAGCCTGTGCTATATGCCGGGCTATGGCATCGGCCACGCGGCAACGGCCCTCATCGGGCAAACCATCGGGGCAGAGCGGCGGGACCTGACAAAGGTCTTTTCCCGGGTAACGGTTGCATTGGGAATGCTGCTGATGGGCGGCAGTGCGGTGTTTATGTACTTCTTTGCGCCGACAGCCTTCGGCCTGCTGACAAATGACGCAACGGTTGCACAGCTGGGTGTACGGGTACTGCGTATGGAACTGGTCGCTGAGCCCTTCTATGCGGCGGCTATCTGCTGTGCGGGCGTGTTCCGCGGAGCGGGGGACACGCTGGTGGCCAGTGTGATGAACCTGATCAGTATGTGGGGCGTCCGACTGTCGCTGGCTTTGGTGATGGTGCCGCGCATGGGGCTGGCAGGCTACTGGACAGCCATGGCCATTGAGCTGTTCTTCCGCGGGGTGATCTTCCTTGTCCGCCTGGCCCGAGGAAAATGGATGAAGAGCGCACTGGTATAATGCGGATGTTGAGAAAAAGAAAAACGCGTCTGTCTTCGGTACGATGACCGGGACAGGCGCGTTTGGCATTTTCTTTTGCGAACGGCAGGGGCGGTGCACGGAACGGGCTTAATACACCAGGCCGTATTTGCGGGCCAGGGAGGCGAGCTCAGCCTCGCTCAGACTGCCCTCGTACAGGGCGCGGCCCTGATACAGGCGAAGGGCTTCTTCCAGAATGGCGGCGTCATCACAGCAGATGCACAGCGGACGGGTAACGGCGACCTGGGCCATCGTGAAGGCATCCAGCTGCTCCTCTGTGCGGAGACGAACGCCGATGACTGCATCCTCCGGGCCTTCAAAGGCATCCAGCTTATCCGCAAGGTCATCATCGCAATCCCAGACCACCGCAGGCTGTACATCAGCGGGCAGCGGGAAGGCACGTTTCTCCGTGGTCAGCGGCAGCAGGTCTGTGTGGAGCGGTGCGGGACGGGCCGGGTGAACGTCTGCGGCTGCGCGGGAAAGGGCGGCAATATGCTCCGGTGTGGAGCCGCAGCAGCCACCGAACAGGCCGACACCGGCTTCGGCGAAGGCTGCCGTGCAGGCAGCGAACTCCTCGGGCGGGCAGTTGTA
>JAZRWD010000115.1:0-6117 GCA_045599525.1 Candidatus Limivicinus sp.
CGCTATTACCGCCTCCGCAGCGACCCGCGCATCAGTTTCGCCGGCCAGATGACGGGTGTTGAGGGCTATGTGGAATCTGCCGGCTCCGGTATGCTCGTCGGCATAGAGACGGCAGCCCGTGTGCTTGGTCTGCCTGCGGTAGACTTCCCGCAGGAGACTGCCATCGGTGCTCTGGGTCTGTATATTTCCGGCGGCAGCATAGGTGACTTCCAGCCGATGAACATCAACTTTGGTATTATTAAACCTCTCGACCACCGGGTGAAGGGTAAGCGCAACAAGAATGCGGCCATCTCCGAGCGGTCACTGGCGATCATTGATGAACTGATGAAAGGGGAGGTGTTTCAGCCATGCGAGTGATTCTGGATGCAATGGGTGGAGACCACGCCCCGCAGGAAATCGTACGGGGAGCTGTTCTGGCTAAACAGGCCATGCCGGAGGTTGACCTTACGCTGGTCGGCCGTAAGGAGGCCATTGAGGCCTGCCTGAGCGAGGCTGAGCAGAAGCTCTTCGACATTGTGGACGCACGCGACGTAATCACCATGGAAGATGACCCCAGCACGGCGACCCGCCGCAAAAAGGACGCTTCCATGACCGTTGCTCTGCAGATGCTGAAGGACGGTAAGGGGGACGCAATGGTATCGGCCGGCAGCACCGGCGCCCTGCTGACGGGCGCTACCCTGATCGTCAAGCGCATTAAGGGAATCCGACGCGCCGCGATGGCTCCGGTTCTGCCCATCAGCAAATATGGCACCGTTCTGGTCGACTGCGGCGCAAACGCCGAGTGCACGCCGGAATATCTGCTGCAGTTTGCCTTCCTGGGCAGCCTGTACAGCAAAAAGATCCTTGGCTGTGCGCAGCCGCGTGTCGGTCTGCTGAACATGGGCACCGAGGACGGCAAGGGCGACGAGCTTCGCCACCGTACCTTTGAGCTGCTGAAAAAGGCAGATGCCGAGGGTAAGATTCATTTTGTCGGTAATGTCGAGGGCAGCACGCCCTTTGAAGGGAACGTAGAAGTGTTGGTCGCCGACGGTTTCACCGGTAACGTGTTCCTGAAGTGCCTGGAGGGTACGGCAAAAATGGTCTTCACGGAGATGAAGGGCGTTTTCTATCAGAGCCTCCTGAACAAGATCTGTGCAAAGATTCTATACAAGGGCCTGAAGGCACTCAAGTATAAGATGAGTGCGGATTCTATCGGAGGAACGGCCTTTGTCGGCATCAACAAGCCGGTCATCAAGGCACATGGCTCCTCTAAGGCTACAGCGATCGTAACTGCAGTAAAGCAGGCTGTTGCATACAGCGAAAGCGGTTTTACGCAGGAGATCATCGCTAATTTGGATTATATGAAGGTAGATGCAGGTGAAGCAGAATGAAACGCGGCGTCCGTCTCGCAGTACGGCGGACGGCAAGTCGCTGACCCTGGCGGAAGAACAGAAAATATTTGCACTGGAAGAAGTGCTGGACTATACCTTTACGGATAAAACTCTGCCGCTGACCGCTATGACCCACAGCTCCTATGCCAATGAAAAAGGCTGTGCGAGCTATGAGCGGCTGGAGTTCCTGGGTGACTCGGTGCTTGGCTATATTACTGCGGAATTCCTGTTCGGTGTGCAGCCGAAGATCCCCGAAGGCCGTATGACCCGCCTGCGTGCAGAACTGGTCTGTGAGGAAAGCCTGCATAAGGTCTCGCAGCTGCTGGGACTGGGGCGTTTTCTGCGCCTTGGCCGCGGCGAAGAGGTCTCCGGCGGACGGGAACGCGTCTCTATCCTTGCCGATATTGTAGAAGCGACGATTGCCGCTATGTATCTCGACGGCGGGATGGAACCGGCGAAGGACTTTGTGTACCGATATCTGCTGCGCGACGCTGACACCACCCAGACGCACCGGGATAAGGACTATAAGACCAGTCTGCAGGAGCTGGCACAGGCCGTCGGCCTGACGGTCAGCTATGAGCTGGTGGAGGAGTCCGGGCCGGACCATAACAAGCGCTTCACCTTTGCGGCCCTTGTGGACGGCAAGGTCGTAGGTACAGGTACCGGCCGCCGCAAACAGGAGGCGGAGCAGATTGCTGCAGCCGCGGCAATCGAGGGGCTGAAGCATTGAGCCCGCGGGAAAGCATTATCCCTGTTTTTGTGCCCCATCTCGGTTGCCCCTATCAGTGTGTGTTCTGCAACCAGAACCACATATCCGGTGCGGAAAAGCCTGCATCGGCAGAAGACGTACGGGCAGCGGTTCAGGAGGCAATGTTGCTGCCGGATACCGGGGTGCCCCGCCAGCTGGCCTTTTACGGCGGCAGCTTTACGGCCATTCCCGTGGCACAGCAGGAGGAACTGCTGCAGGCGGCTTACCCTTACGCGGAAAGCGGCTTTCTGCAGTCTCTGCGCCTCTCGACCCGCCCTGACGCAATCGATGAGGAAACGCTCCGTCGTCTGTGCCGCTATGGTGTAGAGACCATCGAACTGGGGGCACAGTCCCTGGTGGACGAGGTTCTGCTGCGGAGCGGGCGCGGGCATACGGTAGCCGATGTGGAGGAAGCCTCGCGGATGATCAAAGCACATGGCTTTCGCCTGATCCTGCAGATGATGACCGGTCTGCCGGGGGACAGCCCTGAGCGGACCGTTACGACGGCGAAGAAGATCATTGCCCTGCAGCCGGACGGTGTGCGCATCTATCCCACCGTTGTGGTACGGGATACCCCGTTGTATCACCTTTGGCGCTGCGGACAGTACAGTGAACACACCGTGGAGGAGGCAGTGGAATACTGTGCAGCCATCCTCCCGCTGTTTGCCGAGGCCGGAATCCCGGTGATTCGTCTGGGGCTTAACCCGACGGAGGAACTGTCCGGGGGCAGTGCGGTGGGCGGTGCCTACCATCCTGCTCTGGGAGAGCTTGTACGTAGCCGAATCTGGCGCAACCGTGCCGAGGCTCTGCTGCGCGAAGCGGCAGTTACGGAAGGGGAATGTGCCGAACTTGTGGTGCACCCGTCGATGGTCTCCCAGATGACCGGGCAGCGCCGCGCCAATGTGAAATGGCTGAAAGAATCCTTCCGGCTTCAGGAACTGCGCGTTGTGCCGGAGGCGTCAGCCAACCGGGACAGCCTGCGGCTGATTGACGACAAAACGACAGAAACGACAGACTACAGAGGTTAACAGCGTGTATTTAAAAGCACTGGAAATACAGGGCTTCAAGTCTTTTGCAGACAAGACCGTCCTGACCTTTGAAAAAGATATAACGGCAATCGTCGGGCCGAACGGTTCGGGCAAGTCCAATATCTCGGACGCCCTGCTGTGGGTCATGGGCGAGCAGCGCTCCAAGGCTCTGCGCGGCTCCAAAATGGAGGATGTCATCTTTGGCGGAACCCAGAAGCGAAGCCCGCTGGGCTATGCACAGGTTACCCTTGTGCTGGACAACACCGCGCGTATTTTTGATTTTGACAACGACGAGGTCTCCCTGGGGCGCCGCTACTACCGCAGCGGGGAGAGCGAATACTATATTAACCGGGAAACGGTCCGCCTGAAGGACATCACCACCTTGCTGATGGATACCGGCCTGGGCCGTGACGGCTACTCGATTATCGGGCAGGGAAAAATCGCAGATATCGTTTCCACTAAGAGCACGGACCGTCGTGAGGTCTTTGAGGAAGCGGCAGGTATTGCCCGTTTCCGTTACCGCAAGGAAGAAGCCGAGCGCAAGCTGGAAAAGACTGAGGATAACCTGACCCGCATAAACGACAAGATCGACGAACTGGAAATGCAGATCGGGCCGCTGAAGAAGCAGTCTGAGACGGCCAAGCGCTATCTTGCCCTGCGAGATAACCTGAAGGTGAAGGAGATCTCCGTCTGGATGGAGACCCTGGACCAGCTTCGGGCAAAGACCGCAGCGATTCAGATGGAGTATGAGCAGGCCGACCTGGCCCGCACCAGGGCGAAGAACGCCCTGGATGCGCTGTATATCTCCAATAACAGCATTACCGAGCGCATGCACCAGAAGGACATCGAGGCCGACGAAGCACGCCGCCGTCTGAGTGCGGCGGAGGCTGACCGTGCCGAGCGGGAGTCTGAGGCAGCCGTTATGCGGACCAACATTTCCCATGCCGAGGAGAGTAAGGCCCGCCTGTTGAAGGATATCGCCGGACAGGAATCCCGTTCAGAGGAGCTTCGCGAAAGCATCAGCACGGCAAAGGCACGCATTGCGGAACTGGAGGCGAAGCTGAAGGAACTGAATGAGGACCTCAGCAAAACCGCCAATGTGCTGGAAGGCAGCCGGATGAAGCAGCGCAGCCGCGAGACGGCCGTTAATGATCTGAACGAGAAGCTCAACACCTTACGGGTCGAGGCAAACACCATTGGCGGAAACATCAGCATGCTCGAACGCATGGAAAAGGACTATGAGGGCTATAACAAGGCCGTCAAGGTCATCATGCGCGAGTCTGAGCGTGGAAACATCCGCGGTGTTTTCGGCCCTGCAGGCAATCTGCTGCGCACGGACGGGGAGTATACCCTTGCTATCGAAACGGCTCTGGGTGCCGCTGCGCAGAATATCGTGATCGATACACAGAACAACGGCCGTCTGGCCATTGAGTTGCTGAAACGGCAGGACGGCGGCCGCGCGACCTTCCTTCCCGTAGACACGATCCGCGGCAATGTGATGAAGGACGCCCCGGTGAATGACCCGGGCTTTGTGGGCATTGCTTACGACCTGATCGACACCGACAGCCGCTTTGAAGGCATTTTTATGAACCTTCTCGGCCGCACTGTGGTGGCAGAGTCCCTGTCGGATGCGGTGCGCATGTCGAAGGCCAATGGCAACCGGCTGCGCATCGTGACTCTGGACGGTCAGATGATCAATGCCGGCGGTTCCATGACCGGCGGTTCTACTGTGAAGGGGAGCGGCTTCCTTTCCCGGGCCAATGACCTGGAAAAGCTGCGCCGCAAAAAGGAAAAGCTGGAGAAGGATGTTTCTGACTACAGCGAGCGCCTGAGCCGCGCCCGTTCCGAGCTGTCTACAATCACTTACCAGCTGAATATGGCGCAGGAGGATAACAACAACCTGCGCACAGAGATCTCCTCCGCCGAGACCGAAAAGCGGACGATGACCTATAATATTTCCCAACTGCAGGCCCTGCTGGACAGTCTGTCCGGTGATAGCGAGCAGCGCCGTCAGGCCGTCGAGGCTGCAGACCGCCAGGTACAGCGCCTGACCGAGCAACTGGATCAGAAGCTGCAGCAGATTGAGACCTGCAACAGCGTCGTGCTGGCCATTCGTGAGGAGCTGGACCGCATCAGCAGACAGCGGTTGGAGCTGGAGGGCAAGCGTACCCAGACGGACCGTGAGGTCCAGGCCCGCAATACGGAAATCCAGGAGCTGGAACGCACGGTTTCCCGTATTGAGCAGCGCCGCAGCAACGCGGAAATGGAAGAAAAGCAGGTGCTGGACAAGCTCTGGGATAACTATGAGCTCAGCCGCAGCACGGCCAACGAGCTGCGCCAGCCGGTGGAGAATCTGCAGCAGGCAAACCGCGAGGTTGCTGCCCTGCGGCGTGAGATGAACTCCCTCGGCAGCCCCAACCTGGGTGCTATTGAGGAATATGAGCGCGTGAACAGCCGTTATCAGTTCCTCGCCGAGCAGCGGGACGATGTGCAGAAGGCAAAAACTGAGCTGCTGCATATCATTAATGAAATTACAACAGAGATGAAGAACGTCTTCCTGACGCAGTTCCACGAGATCGACACCTGCTTCCGGCAGACCTTCCTGGAACTCTTCGGTGGCGGCCGTGCGGCACTGCTGCTGGAGGACGAGGACGATGCGCTAAACTGCGGCATCGAGATCAAGGCGCAGCCACCCGGCAAGGCCCTGACGAACATCAGCCTGATGTCCGG
The DNA here is from genome assembly GCA_045599525.1 of Candidatus Limivicinus sp. GTDB lineage: Bacteria > Bacillota > Clostridia > Oscillospirales > Oscillospiraceae > Limivicinus. The sequence goes on from JAZRWD010000115.1 coordinate 5,877, forward strand.
CGGCGAAAAAGCTTTTGTCGCTATCGCTCTGTATTTTGCCATCCTGAAGGTTCGCCCGACGCCCTTCTGCGTTATGGACGAGATCGAAGCGGCACTGGACGAGGCCAACGTGGACCGTTACGCCCATTATATGCGGCGTATGGCCGACAAGACGCAGTTCCTGGTCATTACCCACCGCCGTGGCACCATGGAAGAGGCCGATGTGCTCTACGGTGTTACGATGCAGGAAAAGGGCGTTTCC
>JAZRWD010000116.1:0-12252 GCA_045599525.1 Candidatus Limivicinus sp.
GAAGGGCTTGTCGGTCAGCAGACTTGTTTTTTCAAATACAGCGGCCATTTAGATCACCTCCCGGATGGCGGCCACCTGGTCAGCCACTTCTTCGGTGGTTGGCATGCGGCTGCCGCAATAACCAAAGAATTTAGACGGAACTACACCGTTCAGTGCCAGACGAACATCCTCCAGCATCTGCCCCTCGTTGACCTCGACATCCAGCACGTATTTCACGTGGCTGGCAAGCTCGGCGAGTGCCTCTGACGGGAAGGGCCAGACGGTGATGGGGCGGAACAGACCGACCCGCACGCCCTGCTCGCGCAGTTCATCCACAGCGGATTTGCAGATACGGGCAACGGTACCGAAGGCCGTAATAAGGATCTCCGCATCATCACAGCGGTAGGCCTCATACATGACCTCGTTCTTCACGACCTCTGCATAGGAGGCCTGGAGCACGTCGCAGTGCTCGCTGAGACTTTCGGTCTCAATGTACATGGAGTTGACCACCGCCCGCTTTTTCGGGTCGTCACCCGGCTTCCAGCCGGTGCAGGCCCAGGGCTTTTTCTCCGGGTCTACGTGGAACTCCTGCATTGGGGGCATTTCCACCGGCTCCATCATCTGGGCGATGGTGCCGTCTGCCAGGAACAGGACAGGAATCCGATACTTTTCTGCCTTGTCATAGGCAAACTGCAGGATGTCTATTGCTTCCTGGATGGAACTGGGCGCGTAGGTCAGCAGATGATAGTCACCGTTGCCGCCGCCCTTCACGGCCTGGAAATAGTCTCCCTGCGAGGCCTGAATGTTGCCCAGCCCGGGGCCGCCGCGCATCACGTTGAGGATGACACAGGGAAGCTGTGCACCGGCACAGTAGCTAATGCCCTCCTGCTTCAGGCTGATGCCGGGGCTGGAGGAAGAGGTAATGACACGGTTGCCGGTCGCGGCACAGCCGTAGACCATATTGATCGCTGCCACTTCACTCTCTGCCTGCAGGAAACACCCGCCTACCTCGGGCATACGCTCAGCCATATATTCCGGAATCTCGGTCTGCGGAGTAATCGGATAGCCGAAGAAAAACCTTGCTCCGGCACGGATCGCAGCTTCAGCAATTGCTTCGCTGCCCTTCATCAAAGTCAATGCCATTGTGCTGTCCTCCTTCTGTCAAAACTTATCAATGCGGATCGCCACATCCGGACAGGTGCGGGCACAGGATGCGCAGCCAACGCAGGCCTCGGGATCCTGGAGCTCTGCCGGATGATACCCTTTCCGGTTCAGTCTTTTTTTGGAAAGAGCAATGATTTTTTTCGGGCACGCCCGCGCGCAGAGGCCGCAGCCCTTACACACATCTTCGAGAATTGTGACCTTCACCATTTGACATCCCTCTTTTCTTTGTCACTGTCCGTGGATGGATTTCAATATTGAGCCGATGAAATACGGCAAATTACAATGTTTACAGGCTATGGACCCAGCTGTCCCAGTCGCGCTTCATATACAGTTCCAGCGGGACCGGTGTACCGATAGTGCGGGGGTCATGCCCCTCGGAAAGAAACTGCTCCAGCAATGCCGGACGGCCGCAGGTATACAGCACGGGGATGCCCGTGGCCTCTGACACCTGCCTCAGGACCTCGCATCCATCCCGCAGCTCCGCGGGTGACGTCAACTGAGCGAGGTTTGTATTGTTAACGAAACCGCTGATCTTCAGGCGGGAGTATTGCTCGATTTGCTGCTGAAGCTTAATGATACGCTCGACCGTTCCGGCAAGAGGCCTCCGGATATTGACCACGTTCAGCACCTGCAACGAGCCGGGCTCCATTGCGTCAAAATCACTATGGTAGCGGGCAAGCGCCGTTGCCCCGGTAGGGTCTCCGCCCACATCGAAGACCACGGTATCCCAGTCCATATCAAAAGCAGAGCGAACCTCGGCCGGGAGAGAAAGCGTCTCAATACCTGTGCAGGCATAGTTGGGTGAGATCAGGCGGATCTCCTTTCGCTCCATGATCTTTCCGTGCTCGGTGAGACGGAAATAAGTATTGACCATGTCAAGGTCCAGAAGCTCTGTGCGCCGGCCGGCCTCGGCCGCGCGGAGGGCAAAGTTCATGGCCAGCTCGGTTTTTCCGCTGCCGTAATTGCCCAGAAAGACAAACACTTTCTTCATGCATCCCGCCCCCTTCGCTACTCTTTGTCTATATAATAACGCTTTTCCGTTTCATACACAATCCGCATTTTAGCTGAATTTTGTCCCTGATTTGCAGCACAATCACAACATTTCAAATTTTTGCAATAAGCTTTGATGCATTCTTTGGTATAAACGCCGATTTCTTCAAAAATAAAGGATCATTTTTCTCTGCGTTGGATAGAATTGTGTTTTCTATTATTCGCGCGTAGTTCTGTAGGCAGAAGGAAAATCCTACAGCTGCCGAAATGCGGTAATTTGGGCAGCAAATTGGTTATTTTATGGCTTTTGCCATTTATTTCCATTGTATTTTGTTATTTCTTTCGATAGAATGAGCAATCAAAGATTCTTTCGGGGAGGACCACTCATGCGGGATCATCAGCTGACAATGAACCAGTTACTGAACATCCGGGAATGGCAACCGTTGCAGGACTCTCTTGCCCACTTCACCGGGCTCACACTCGTGGTCACCGACCTCAAAGGCCGCCCGATGAACAAAGCAAGCGGGTTTCTGGATTTTTGCAACATTGCCCGCAGTACGGAGCCTTTTGCCACCCGCTGCCGGCAATGCACCGCAGTCAGTGTCAGTGAAAGCTGCCGCGAGGGCACCCCCTTGCTCTGGCGCTGCCACTGCGGTCTGCTATCGATGACGCTTCCCTATCTCACGGACTCGGCAAAACTGGGCGCCATGTACGTCGGTATGGTCCGACCATTGGAAGCCGAAACCGATCAGCTCGACGATGTCTTCACCCCCCTGCCGGTGACCGATTATGAGGACTTCTCGGAAGAGCTGAAAAATGCCTATTCTGCCGTCCCCTGTGTGCCGATACAGAACCTGCGGACCACGGCGGATATTCTGTTTCTCTTCTGTACCTACACCGCCAACCGCGCATCCGCCGTTCACGCAGCTTACGAAGAGCTGCACAGCTATTACCGCAGCATACTTGTGGCCAACCATATCGAGCTACCCGACGAAGAAGTCGACCGTTATTTCACCGAAGATGAGAGTAAATTTTTCCACCCGGATGCACACCACACTGTTTCGCAATTCAACCCGATCTACCCGGCAATCACTTACGTAACGGAGCACGTCACCGAGCAGGTCACTTCCCGGGAGATGGCAGCGCTTTGCAAGCTTACCCCGAGCTACTTCTCCCGCCTGTTTCATGAGGAAACCGGTGAAAACTTCAAAACCTACCTGCTGAGGGCAAAGGTTCGCAGCTCTTGTACGGAGCTGCTAGCAAACAGTGACTCCATTGCAGAGATCGCCGCAAAATATGGCTTTAATGACGCCAGCCATTATATCAAGGTCTTTCGTAGCTTTGCCGGTATCACCCCGGCTGCCTTCCGCAAATTCCGCACCGATGAAACCGCCAGCGCAGGCCGCGCGCTTTAAGCCCTCCACCGACAAAAAGCTCCATACGACAAAAAAACCGTTTCCCGCCAAAATGGAGGAAACGGTTTTCTGTTATTCTTTTTTGGGGAAGCCGTCCGGCTTAGACCGCCTCGGCAGCGGCAACCAGAAGGGTCACCTTATTCGCCGCCACGTTGGCAATCCCCTCGCCGACGCGGATCTTCTGCTCGGCGCCTTCCACCTGACAGCGGACAGTGCCCTCAGAAACAGCGCACAGCATCGGGGCGTGGTCACCCAAAATGCCGACAGAGCCGCCGCCGGAAGGAAGGTTCACATAGGATGCGTTTCCTTCCCAGGCAACGCCGTCTGCGGTAATGATACGCAGGCTGATTTTATCTGCCATCGCTTATCCTCAATAGGTGCCGCGCTTGGCGATGACTTCGTCAATGGTACCGCACATCAGGAAGGCCTGCTCGGGCAGGTCATCGACATCACCGGCCAGAATAGCCTGGAAGCCCTTGATGGTCTCTGCCAGCGGGACATATTTGCCCTGCATGCCGGTGAACTGTTCCGCAACATGGAAGGGCTGAGACAGGAATCGCTGGATACGTCTTGCACGGTTGACGGTTGCACGGTCTTCCGCACCAAGCTCATCCATACCGAGAACAGCGATGATGTCCTGCAGCTGACGGTATTTTTCCAGAACCATCTGCACCGCACGGGCCGTGTCGTAATGCTCCTGGCCAACGATCCGCGGGTCCAGAATGCGAGATGTAGAATCCAGCGGGTCAACAGCCGGATAAATGCCCAGCTCGGAAATGGAACGAGACAGAACGGTCGTAGCGTCCAGGTGGGCGAAGGTAGTTGCGGGGGCCGGGTCAGTCAGGTCGTCCGCGGGGACGTAGATAGCCTGGACCGAGGTAACGGAACCGTTTTTGGTTGAGGTGATACGCTCCTGCAGAGCGCCCATTTCTGTGGCCAGGGTGGGCTGATAGCCGACTGCAGAGGGCATACGGCCCAGCAGTGCGGAGACCTCAGAACCGGCCTGGGTGAAACGGAAGATGTTATCAATGAACAGCAGCACGTCCTGTCCGCTTTCATCACGGAAGTTTTCCGCAATGGTCAGACCGGAAAGCGGAACGCGGAGACGCGCTCCGGGCGGCTCGTTCATTTGGCCGAAGACCAGCGCGGTCTTGCTGATAACGCCGGACTCAGTCATTTCATTCCAGAGGTCGTTACCCTCGCGGCTGCGTTCGCCGACACCGGCAAACACGGAATAGCCGCCGTGTTCGTAAGCAACGTTACGGATAAGCTCCTGGATCAGTACTGTCTTACCGACACCGGCACCGCCGAACAGACCGATCTTACCGCCACGGGCATAGGGGTCCAGCAGGTCAATGACCTTGATGCCGGTCTCCAGGATATCCGTGGAGGGCAGGATCTCCGTAAAGGCAGGTGGATCGCGGTGGATGGGCAGACGGGATGCATTGGCCACAGGGCCTTTGCCGTCGATAGGCTCACCGACGACGTTGAACATGCGGCCGAGGGTAGCCTCGCCCACCGGCATGGTGATGTAAGAGCCGGTGTCGATGGCTTCACAGCCGCGGGAAATGCCGTCAGTGGAGGAGAGTGCAATGCAGCGCACCGAACCTTCACCGAGCTGCTGCACGACCTCAAGGGTCACCTTTCGGTCCGGCAGGGAGATTTCAATTGCGTTATAAAGCTCCGGAAGTTTTCCGGAAGAAAAGTTCACGTCCACAACCGGGCCGATGACCCGGCGGACAATTCCTTTTTCCATAGCTTGCCTCCTTCTTGGGACAGAGGTTTTGTTGATTATTGGCTGTCCTGCAGCGCATTAGCGCCGCCGACGATTTCGGATATCTCAGTGGTGATGGCCGCCTGACGTGCGTGGTTCAGACTCAGGTTCAGCTCGGCAATCAGTTCCTCGGTGTTATCCGTTGCCGCAGTCATCGCGGAACGGCGCGCCGCGTGCTCACTCATCCGTGCTTCCAGCATGGTAGAAAACACCATGTTGTCCACATAAAGGTTCACCAGTGTGTCCAGAAGAGACCGGGCATCCGGTTCAAAAATGTAGTCCGAATGGGTAGCCTCTCCAGCCTGCGCGTTCACCGGGAACAGGTCACAGCTGACCGGTTCCTGGGACAGAACAGACTTGAAATGCTGGTAGACGAGGACGATCCGGTCTGCCTCGCCGCTGCTGTACAACTGCTTGAGGTAGTCCGTCAGGTCACGGGCATCTGCCGAGGTGGGCGTATCGCTGAGCTCATCGTAGGTTTTCAGCACGGGAAGCCCGACAGAGGGGATCACATCCCTTCCCCATCGGCCGCAGACGACGAGGGAACCCTCGCCGTTGGCCTGTTTGACCAGGTCCTTCAGGCAGTTCAGCACGGCATTGTTATACACACCGCACAGCCCGCGGTTTCCCACAAACAGAACGTAGACGACCTTCTTCACCTCTTCGCGGGACTGCAGAAAAACATTTTCTGCACCACAGCCGGCTGCAATAACCTCGCCAAGCATCTGGCTGCAGGTCTGTGCAAAGACCCGGAGGGTAGCCCCGGAGGTCTGGGTTTTTCTCAGTTTGGAGGCTGAGACCATTTTCATGGATTTGGTGATTTGCCGTGTGCTTTCGACACTTTTGATCCGGTTGCGGATAGCTCTCATGCTTTGCATAGCATCACCGCCTCCTTTCCTGTGTTTTCATTTGCTCAAAAGGCCTGCTTGAAGTCTTCAATTACGGAACGAAGCTTGGCAAGGCTTTCCTGGCTGAGCTTCTTGCCGGTCATGATTTCCCCGCGCAGCGCCGGATAATGGCGGTTGACATACGGGACAAGGTCAGCCTCAAAGCGGGCAATATCCTTCAGCTCCACATCGTCCGCATAGCCTTCGCTGGCAGCGAAAATGGAGATGACCTGGTCGGCTGCTTCCATCGGCGTGTACTGCGGCTGCTTCAGCAGCTCGGTCATGCGGTCACCACGGTGGAGGGTGGCGCGGGTAGCCTTATCCAGATCGGAACCGAACTGGGAGAAGGCTGCCAGTTCACGGTACTGGGCAAGGTCCATTCTCAGGCGGCCTGCCACCTGCTTCATGGCACCCAGCTGTGCGCTGCCACCAACACGGGAAACGGAAAGGCCGACATTGATTGCCGGACGTACACCGGCATTGAACAGGTCGGTCTCCAGGAAGATCTGGCCGTCGGTAATGGAGATAACGTTCGTCGGGATATAAGCGGAGATATCACCGGCCTGCGTCTCAATGATCGGCAGGGCCGTCATGCTGCCGCCACCGGCCTCTGGACTGAGACGTGCAGCGCGCTCCAGCAGACGGGAGTGCAGATAGAAGACGTCGCCGGGATAGGCTTCACGTCCGGGCGGACGGTGGAGCAGCAGGGAGATCTCACGGTAGGCGACAGCCTGCTTGGACAGGTCGTCGTAAATAATGAGAACGTCCTTGCCGTTGTGCATAAAGTACTCGCCCATTGCCGCGCCGGCATAGGGTGCAATGTACAGCATCGGTGCGGGTTCGGATGCGTTGGCTGCAACGACGATGGAGTAATCCAGAGCATCGTGCTCACGCAGCTTTTCCACAACACCGGCCACGGTGGATTCCTTCTGGCCGATGGCAACATAGATGCAGATCATGTCCTTGCCCTTCTGGTTGATGATGGCATCCAGGGCAATGGCGGTCTTACCGGTCTGGCGGTCGCCGATGATCAGCTCACGCTGGCCGCGTCCGATAGGAACCAGCGCATCGATTGCCTTCAGGCCGGTCTGCATCGGGACGGAAACGCTCTTACGGTCAATGACACCGGGAGCGGGGCTCTCAATGGGGCGGGTACCGGCGGCGGAGATTTCGCCCTTACCGTCGATTGGACGGCCCAGAGCATCCACAACACGGCCCAGTAGGCCTTCGCCGACGGGAACCTCGATGATACGGCCGGTGCGGCGCACCTCATCGCCTTCCTGCAGATTGTCATAGTCGCCCAGAAGAACAACACCGACGTTGTTCTTATCCAGGTCCATAACCATGCCGCGCAGGCCATGGGCAAACTTCAGCATCTCGCCGGCCATTGCGTCGGCAATACCGGAAACACGGCAGATGCCGTCAGCCAGGGAGACCACACGGCCACTCTGATAGGTGTCGATACCGGGAGCAGCGTCCGCGAACTGCTCCCGAAGAGCTTCCGCGGGGTCTGCATCGGTATTGTCAGCCTCGGAGAGCTTTTCCTGTGCGCTGGCCAGACGATGGACCAGGGTGCTGTCGTAGACAGTGTCGCCAATGTTCAGGCGGATGCCACCGATGACAGCCGGATCGACCTGCTTTTCCAGCTCGACCTCAGCCTGCTCGAAGGCTGTGCGAATGGCAGCAACCAGGCGCTTTTCTTCATCGGCACTCAGTGCCTCTGCGGAGACGACCGTTGCCCGAATGGGCTTGCCGGAATCGATGCGTTCATAGTCACTGGGCATCGGAGCAATAACCTGCTCCAGGTCCGACAGGAAGCGTGCGTTCAGCGCTTTGCGCTTTGCCGCAAATTTCTCCTGCTTCAGAACATCGCCCGCAGCAGCAGTGATTCGTGCTGCTGCCTCGGTATTCTGTTCGCGGCGCATAGCTTTGCGAAGGTTCTCCAGCTCAGCTGCCCTGGCCGCTGCATTACCTGCAACGGTTTCCCGGTCGTTCGCTTCGCTTGCCGCATTGTTCTCCTGCATCGCCTTATCCGCGATGCTGTTGATCTCTTTGCACTCTGCATCGCCGGCAGCCTGGATGCCGCCTACGCTGCCAAGCAGTTCGTCTGCATGGGCGGAGGCATCCTCGGCGCGCTTCAGGTCGGCTTCTACCGCGTCACGATGGCTTTTATAGCCGTTGATGACGATCTTCTTGCCGATGAAAAACAGCGCACCGCCCAGAATGGCAAAGTTAATGAGTGCATATAAAAATGTCCAACCAAATGTCATTTTGCGGTGATTCCTCCTTTCCGCATGTTTTTGTCCGTTTCTGACCGATCAGTTTCTGGTTGGGATCGGCATACCCACGTTGGCCTTCTGCAGGGGGGCAACGTTTTCCGCGGGGTTCAGCAGAGCCTCTGCCAGTCCCTCCGCCAGGGATGCCTCCTCCTGTGCCAGACGATTACGGACCTCCGCGCTCTCGCTCTTCACCAGGTCCGCATTAGATCTGCGGGTCTCGGTGCTTTCACGCTTGAGGCGGCCCAGCAGCTCAGCATGCTTCCGTTCGTTCGAAGTCTTGTGCTCGGCGATACGGTCTTTTGCTTCGCTGCGGCAGGCGGCAACACGCGCTTCGTTCTGCTCGCTGCTGAGGCGGACGGCCTCTTCGGCGTCCTTTTCCTTCGTCAGGGCAGACTGAATACGCTCATTGCGCTTGTCCATAAAGGTTACGATTGGGTCAAACAGGAAACGCTTTAACAAAAACATCAGCAGAAAGAAGTTTACAAGGGTCCAAAAGACCTCAGATATGTTGACACTCAACATACTTGCTTCTTCCTCTCAAATAGTTTCAGATGATATCGGATTTGATGATTCGCTGTGTGGGGTATTCTCAGCCAACCTTTGCAACCAGCATGAAAGCGATCAGCAGGCCGTAGATGGTCAGAGCTTCCATAAGGCCCATGGCCAGGATCAGGGTAGAGCGGATGTCACCGGCAGCCTCGGGCTGACGTGCGATGGATTCCATTGCCTTAGAGGCGGTCATACCCTGAGCGATAGCCGGGGCGATGGTGCTCAATGCCATAACGAGAGCAGCAGCGATTGCAATAAGTCCGTTTTCCATAAATAATTATCCTCCTGAATAATAATGTATAAAGATGGTTGTGTTAGCTTACTCTTCCTCTTCGATCGCTTCGGATACGTAGATGGAGAGCAGCATGGTAAATACGAGAGCCTGGATGTAGCAGAAGATCAGACTCAGAACGTTCATGACCAGCGGTACAAGAATCGGGAAAATGTTATACAGCTGTGAGCCGACCATTTCTTCGCCGTACATGTTGCCATAAAGACGAAGCGCCATTGAGAACGGGCGAACGAACTGCTCCAGAATCGTCAGCGGCAGCATGACCGACAGGAAAGACTTAAGGTATTTCTTTACGCCCTTTTCCTTAATACCCAGCGTATGCGTGGTAAAGAAGGAAATGATGCCGAGACCTGCGGTGACAGACAGCGATGCCGTCGGAACGGCAAAGCCCTTCAGGTGTCCTGCGCCCGGGAGCAAACCGGTGTAGTTGCTTACGATAATGAAAATAAAGAAGGTCGCAAAGATGGGAAAATATTTCCGCATTGCTTTCCTGCCGAGATTTTTCTCGAAGTAGTTCTGCAATCCGCCAACCACAACCTCTGCCCCGGTCTGCAGCACACCCGGAACCTCTTTCAGGTTTCTGGTAGCCAGATAGGACACAAGAGCGATAATGGCAATAATCACCCAGCTCGTGACAACCGTCCCCGTAATCTCCAGCGGTCCGATACTGAACAGAGCACCAGCTTCTTCCATAGTTTCACCTCCGTTTCAAAAGAATGTTCAGGCAGGAGCCAACTGCCTGTTATTAAATTACAGTGTAATTTTTCCATGAAAAAAATGCAAGTAGTTTTTTACCATTTTACTGTATTACACTATTTTTGCTGCGCTCTCGTCTTCTTTTTCATTGCGTATTCACAGAAAACATGGTAGTATAAACTACTATATTTTTGTAGGATTGGAATCGTCTGTCTGAGTATCATGAAAAATAATAACGATTTTACGTTCACACTCGAAGACCTTCACCCGGATCTTTCCGGCGCAGGGCAAACAGATAAGAGCAAACGCTCCGCTTCCGCGCAGAATGACTTCATTTTTGGGGAATTTCGTCCGGCAGGACAGAACCTCCCGGCGGAAACCGAAGCCGCACGCCTCATCGTGCAGGGCATTGTTGATGAAGAGGACTCTCCCGCCGGCGTTTCCCGCACAGCCGCAGGAAAAACGTCATCAGCCGGACGTCGTTCCGCCGCGAACAACGTTGACCCGCAGCCCCCGGTTTCCTTTACTCCCGCCAAATGGCAGGAGTCAGAGGGATCTTACGAGGAACCGAAGAAAAAGAAGCGGAAAAAGAGCGGCGTGCTGAAGGTGATTGGCCGCATAGCAATCGTCCTGCTCGAAACGTTGCTGCTTCTGGTCGGCGCTCTGTACGGCGTCATGTTTGTTCTGGCCAAGGGCCCATCGGACACAGCCCGCAGCCTGTTTGTTCGTTCCGTGCGGGAAACCAGTGCCATCGGCTTCCTGGCCGACCTCTACTTCAGTGAAGAAGAGATCGCCGAGATCGTTGCAAAGAGCAATGTGCCCAGCATCAACACCGACGTTTCCCTGGTCAACATCTCTTCTCAGGATACGCTGAACGCGAACGGAGCAGACGCCTGGGGCTATGTAGATGAAGACGGAGACGGTATCATTGTGGTCGACGTCAAGGGCGAAGGCTATATCGGGTTTATGATGATCATTCTGGATCCCTCCCGTGTCATCTGTGCCACTGTACCACAACAGTACGGCAACCGCGGCTTCACCGTTGAAGAAATGGTAAAGCGTTTTGACGGTGTCGCAGGCATCAATGCCGGCGGTTTTGAAGACACGAACGGCAATGGCGACGGAAGCATCCCGGAACACCTGGTCATGTTTGAAGGCCGCGTCGCCAATCCCGGCGGCATCGGAACCGGTTTCGTCGGTCTCGACCGAAACAACATTCTCCACGTTGGCTTTAACTCCTCCGAGGAGGTGCTGAACGCCGACATTCAGTATGGCTGCTGCTATGGCCCCTATCTGGTCATCAACGGCGAGGGTGTCGTCCCGGATACACTGGCCAGCGGTCTTAACCCGCGCACAGCAATCGGCCAGCGCTCTGACGGTGCGATCCTCTTCCTGGTCATTGACGGACGCCAGGTCATCAGCCTGGGTGCCACTTACGAGGACGAAATGAACATCATGCTGGAGTTTGGCGCCGTAAACGCCTGCAATCTGGATGGCGGCTCCTCGACCATGATGTACTACAAAGACGGTTACGTAAACAACTGTGCCTCCGTCATCGGCATACGCCCCGTCCCGACGGCATTTGTTGTTCTGAAAGAAGGTGTCAAAGCCAATGGCTAAATTCAACACCGAAGGCCAGGCACAGCAGGCTGCTCCCGAAAAGAAAAAGCACGGGTTCCTGATTTTTGTTATTCTTTATGCGGTTCTGGGTATAGCACTGATTGCTTTTGGTCTTAACTGGTTCACCTCTTATATTAGAGCATATGAAGAATCCCGCCCGCTGACAGCTGTGACAAAATACGTCTCCTCCCTGCAGACCGCCGACGTAATTGACCTGGCAAAAGAATACGTCGCTGAGCTTCCCAACAAAGTCCAGTCTGACGCAGATATTTTTGAATACCTGAACGGAATCTTCTCCGGCTACGAATACGCCAGATCCTCAGTAGAAAGCACGGAAGCCAACCCTGTCTATATTCTAAGGAATAACGGCATCATTTTTGGAAAGATGATCCTCCGTGCCGGACAGACCGATCAATTTGGTTTCACCCCCTGGGTGATTGACGAGCTGCAGTTTAATTTCGATGTTCTCTTTACCGCAGGCCAGGTCCGTGTCCCCGAAAACTATACCGTAAAATATCACGGCATAGCGTTGCCTGAGGCCAATCTGACGGATCCGGCTGTCCACTATGAGCTGCTCGATGAATTCTACGACAACGAAGATATTGAC
>JAZRWD010000117.1:0-2427 GCA_045599525.1 Candidatus Limivicinus sp.
TTCTGTTACGGAAGGACTTGCGGCAGGACTCGGCTGTACTGTCCTGTTTGGCATGATTGCGATCGCGGTCTTTCAGTATATCACGTATGGCATCCGAGCCGGCCATATGGAACATCTGGAAAAGTATTCCTTTGAAACGGAATATGGTGTTACCGGTATGGTGAAAGAGAAAAACCGTCTGTATGAAGGAACCTATACCAGAGGGATTGCATTAGGTGTCGTGCTTTGCATTATGGCCGTTGTCCCGTTAATTATTGTCGGCGCAATGGAGGCTCCGGATTATATCTGTGCGCTGTTTGTCTGTGTCCTTCTTGCATTGATCGCAATCGGTGTGAACCGAATCATTCGGGTCAGCGTGGTGAAAAGCAGCTATGATACCCTTCTTCAGGAAGGCGAATATACCCGGTCTGAGAAGACGATCAAGAGAAAACTGGATGCCTTTTCCGGCGCATACTGGTGCCTGGCAACAGCCATTTATCTAGCCTGGAGCTTCTGGACAAAGCGCTGGGATTTTACCTGGCTCGTTTGGCCGGTAGCCGGAGTTCTCTTTGCCTTTTTCTCTTATGTTGCAAGAGCAATGGTAAAGGTCAGTGAGGAATAATCGTAATCCGTTCGGCATGGAAAAATCATAAGATGCGCTGGCATCCGGGCCAATAGGGAAACGGAGAATAAGATAAGGGACAGGCCGTGTGTGGCCTGTCCCTTTATGCAATTCGTTTTAGTGCCCTGCCGCAAAGCGGACCGGGCGGCCTCGGTGCGCGTTACGCCGGGAGGCGTAGCGCAGCCGTGGTTATAGCCTGCGGAATAATCAGGCTTCCTCTGCGATGCAAAGGCCGGCGCGGCGACCGGTGACCCAGCCCCAGCCAACGCTCATGCCGCTGCAGTACATCTGCCAGTCGTTGGAGCCGCAGAGCGGGCCGCTGGTGTTGCCTGCTGCATACAGACCCGGGATAACGTTGCCGTCCTTGTCGACGCAACGGCACTTGGTATCGGTGATCAGGCCGCTGTCGATGGAGGAAACGCGGATGTGACGGTGGATGCCCCAGAACGGAGGAGTCTTGATGGGGATCATGTTCTTGGTTTCCTTACCGAAGTCTTCGTCGATGCCCTTCTCGCACAGCTCGTTGTAGCGCTCTACGCTGGCAACCAGAGCGTCAGCGGGGATACCAAGGATCTCAGCCAGCTCTTCGAGGGTGTCGGCACGGTAGGTCTGCAGAAGCTCGACCTTCAGGCCGGTGGTGTCCTCGGCGAAGCCGGGGATGTAGCGCTCGAGGGAAGCCATTGCAGTGGGCTTGTAGCCGGCTTCTGCATAGGTGGTCTCGTAGTCGTTATCGAAGACGTGGGTGAACCAGCCGGGGTTGGGCTGAGAACGAAGGATGTTGTTGACCCAGATGTGCTTGGTCTCTTCGTTCATGAAACGCTCGCCGTTGTCATTGACGCACAGGAAAGGCAGGGAGCCCATCGGGCCGCCGTCGAAGTCGTGCATCATGTGGGTGTGGCCGACATTTTCCATCTGAGCGCCAACCAGCATGCCCATCAGGTGACCGTCGCCGGTCTTGCGGTACTGCTTCTTGTCGAAGTCCTTGACGTCCGGGCAGAAGCGCTCGACCATCTTGCTGTTGTTCTGGTAGTCGCCGGTAGCGAGGATAACGCCCTTCTTGCCGTTGAACTGAATGTACTTCTTCTCGTTCAGGTCATAAGCGATAACGCCGGTCACGCGGCCGTCGGTGGTGACGAGCTGAACGCCCGGGGTCTGATAGAAGAACTCAACACCTTCTTCTGCAGCAACACCGGCGAGAGCGCGCATTGCGTCGCCAACGTCCAGGGGCTTGGGGCCGTAGTTGATCTCACGGTTGTAGCAGACGATCTCTTTGCCGTCGTGCTCGAACTTGAACAGCTGCTCGCCGTCACGTGCGGGCATCATGCCGCCCTTGCCAACGCGGTCGATGATCCAGTCGATAACTTCGCCGGAGGTCTCGATGTACATCTCGAGGTGGGGGATGTCAGCTCTGCCGTTGCAGTCCAGATTGAAGGCCTGGATGAACTTCTTGATGGCCAGAGGATCGGACTTCTCGGGATAGAAGCCGGAGCCGTTACCGCCCTGGGCGATAGCGATCATTTCCTTCTGGAGGCAAGCGACGCTGCAGCCTGCTTCGAAGGCGGAGAGAGCAGCGGGAACACCTGCGGTGCCTGCGCCGACAACGACAACGTCGTAGTCCTTCTCTTCTTCGGGAACGATGACCTTGTACTCGGCCATGGACTCTTCGAAATCTCTTTCGGAGAGAAGTGCGGGAATTTCATACTTGATGTCATCATCGGCCATTGCGATGGTGGGGAGGGCAGCGGAAGCAACAACACCGAGTGCTGCAGCAGCGGAACCCTTCAGAAACTCACGTCTGGAAAGCTTCATGATGTAATCCTCTTTTT
>JAZRWD010000118.1:0-7159 GCA_045599525.1 Candidatus Limivicinus sp.
GAGTCTGAGCGGATTTCCGGAAGCGTATCATCCTTTTAAAACAAACAAGGCAAACCGCCTGTGCCCCAAAAAGCACAGGCGGTTTTTCTGTGGTGCCTCTCCCGACGGGCGCATGTTTCCATGGGGGGTAAGATTGCAAAATTGCATCCTCATCGTCCACTCGCAGAAGACAGCTGAAATGCGACCAGGTCAGATTTGGCAGACACGTCTGCCAAATTGCTTCATCAGGGAATTTGAGATAGAAAGCACGGATATTCCGCAGGTTTCGGTCAGGGGCGCTGCTTTTCGTCAAACCCACTAAAAACACTGCCATTTTTGCCCCTCCGATTTTACGCAAATGTAATTTGCCGATTTACCAAAATGATTCTCCATTCTGCTACACTGGTTTCAGAACCAAAGCTTCAGAGAACGCAGGTCGGTTACCTGTGACCCCAATATTGCAGCATTTTGCACAGAAACCAGGCTGTTTTCGGGCATCAGATTTTTCGCAAATGTCGCTTGGCAAGCGACCAAATCAAAAAAGCATTTTGTTACAATGGATGCAACCGAACAGGGAAACAGGCCAAATAAGGCTTGCGGAAGTGGTGTAAAACAAGGTATAATGGAGGAACAAAGAAATGAGCAGAAAAGAGTATTCGGAACTGACCTTTACCGATGATTTCATGTTCTGCAAGGTGCTGACAGCAAACCCCGAGCTTTGCCGGGAATTGCTGGAGCTGATCCTTGCGGTAAAAATCCGGGAGGTCCGCTTTGCAGAGCCGCAGAAAACGCTGGAGGAAAGCTACGACGGCAAGGGCATCCGGATGGACGTTTATGTCGAAGACGATGCGAATACCGTCTATGACATTGAAATGCAGACGACACGGCAGGACGACCTGCCGAAACGCATGCGCTATTACCAGAGCATGCTGGACATGCACCTGATTGATAAGGGTGCTCTGTACGGCGAACTGCGAAAAAGCTATGTGATTTTCCTGTGTCTGGCTGACCCGTTCAATAGAGGCCTGCCCTTGTATCACTTTCAGAATACCTGCCTGCAGGACCACAGCCTGCAGCTGGGGGATGAGGCCGACAAGGTCGTAATCAACGCAGCCGGCAGCAGGGAAGGCCTTTCGGCAGAAATGGTAGCGTTTTTGGATTAC
The DNA here is from genome assembly GCA_045599525.1 of Candidatus Limivicinus sp. Classification (GTDB taxonomy): domain Bacteria; phylum Bacillota; class Clostridia; order Oscillospirales; family Oscillospiraceae; genus Limivicinus. The sequence goes on from JAZRWD010000118.1 coordinate 1,143, forward strand.
CTTCAGGGAAGCAAAAGTGAAAGTGACTTTACCCGTAAGCTGCAAAGCGCTGTGGATGATGGAAAAACACACGAGAAATGGAGGCGGGAGTTTATGACTTTATATATGAAATTCCGTGAAGAGCGGGAAGGCGGACGCGCAGAAGGTCGTGCGGAAGAGCGTGCCGCGATAGCCGCCGAAATGGCCGAGAAGGATGCGGCAATAGCACAGAAGGATGCTGCCATGGAAAAAATGGCACAGGAAAAAGCAGAAATGGAACGCAAATACGCAGAATTGGAAGCGAAATTTGCCGCCCTGCACGCCGGCTGACAAACACAATAACCGAAGATATAGCACCACAGCGGGAAGAGCCGCTAAATACAGCAAACGCCCCTGGCCGTTACCATACATCAAAGGTTTCGGTCAGGGGCGATTATTCTCGGTTTGCAGTTTCATATTAACCTCCGCTTTCTAAGCTCATTTCCGGTTCAGCCTTCGCGGAGCTCGAAGATCTCATAATATTCTTTCAGCAGTTCGGTAAGCTTTTTCATATCGTTTTTCCTCCCGTTTTTGTCTTTTGATTTCTGACTTCGATTAGCTTAGCCTTCGCGGAGCTCGAAGATCTCGTAGTACTCTTTCAGCAGTTCAGTAAGCTTTTTCATGATGTTTTCTCCTTTTCGGTAATCTTTGTTTGGGTTATTCCCTTGTTGTGATTAGAATATAGCATGGAAAAAGGAGATTGTGAAATACTTGTTTTATTGGTTTATCATATCTTTTTCGTATGATAAATATTCGGGCAGAGCAACAGAATAGTCCGGTTTTTTTGTTAAGGTCGCCCGGCAGTTGACCTTTTCTTTGCACCGCCGATGTAGAATAGTATCGTTGGCGGGGACAGCGGAAAAACGTTATTCCTAACGACCGAAGAAAAAGCAAAAATGGAAATGAATGTTGTGGAGGTGAGTTTATGGTTCGTTACAATGCAGTGCATGTGCCGTATAAGTATGGTTACACAAAGAAAATGGAGGAGATCTGGGAGCTTGTTTACACGCACCGGACGCTGGAAGATGCAGACTTCGAGCCGACGGCCGAGGATGTAGAATACTATAATGATTGTTTTTCGATGTATAACATTCGCAGACAGCAGCTTGGGCACGATTTCCGCTTTGAGCATTTTGTGAATGATATTGACCCGTAAAAACGGAAAAGGTCAAATATCCGGATGCAGGAGGGCAGGGAACATGGAGACAAAGAAGGTTCGTTTTATTGGTCTGGCCGATGAATGGGAAGACCTCATTCCAGGCAAAATCTATGAGAGATGGCTTTATGCTGAAGATGACTACATGTGGCGAATTGTTGATGAATCCGGCGAGGACTATATGTATCCGAAAGAGGATTTTGAAATCGTCGACGACTGCGCACCAGACCGGCAACAGAAACCATAAGGAAAAACGTGACGGGGGTGCGGAGATGAAAGAGCCTACTTATGAAGAATTTAGAGCGAATGTAAAGAAAGAATATTTGGGTTACTTAGTAGTGTTGTAATTGAGGGCAAGCCGTTTAGAGATGTGATAATGGACGATATGACGGAACTGCTTGGTCAGGATTAGCAACCGGAATAACCGATGCAAAAACACCACAGCGGGAAGAGCCCTCAAGTTCTTCCCGCTGTTTTTTGCCCGCAACGGCCACCCCAAAGGCCATGTGACCGACAAAACAACCGAATACGCGCCTGCAGAGGAGGGGCCATTTCCCTCCCGCTTAACCCCGTCAACCTCTCCTTTAGCCCTCTGCCCGGTTTTTCCGAATAAAAAGGATAGAAAAACATTGCGGCACGGGAAAAGCTGTTCTGTTTCATAGACAGAAGCCGGAAGATATGGTATTCTGTGGTATAGAAGTATATAATCAGTATAGGTGTACCCTGCGGCCGGGAAAGGGCCGGCAGGGGAGTGAGGAGCGGAAGAAAAATGGATGCGGAATTATTAAGCAAAATACCCACCGTGCGGGCCTTTTTCAGCATTGAACCGGAAAAGGAACTGAACGCGGATACACGCCTTCTGCTGGAGACGATGACGGAGGTCACCCTCGAAGCCGGGCAGGATATCGTGACCTATGGGGCAGACTGTGCCGACGGGATGTATATCCTCCTGGACGGCGAGGCAGAGGTGATCAGCGCGGACGGAAAGATCGTCAACCTGCTGGGAGCCGGCGAGTTTATCGGCGAGCTGGGCCTGATCACCGAGGGAACGCGCAATGCCACCGTGCGCGCAAAGGGCACGGTCCGCTGTGCCAACATCTCCCGGGACCTGTTTGAGGAGCTTGCCCAGCGCAACCGGCGGTTTTACGGCATTTTTATGCGTATGCTCTATCGGAAAACGACACAGCTGGTGTCCGAGCAGGTGCGGATCAAAACCGACCTGGAGATCGCGACACGCATCCAGAACGGCCTGCTGGAGGACGATTTTTCGGCCTTCAACGCGCTGCCGGACCTCTCCGTGTATGCCCGGGTCAAACCCGCCCGGGAGGTGGGAGGAGACTTTTATGATGTCTTCTGGATCGGGGAGCACAGGCTTTGCTTCCTGGTGGCGGATGTGTCCGGCAAGGGCGTATCCGGCGCGCTGATCACGATGCTGGCAAAAACGCACCTGAAGAGCTTTGCTTCACTGGACCTGCCGCTGGCCGAGGTCGTTTCCCGCGCCAACAACCAGCTCTGCTATAAAAACGAAGCGAACATGTTTGTCACAGCCTTCGTCTGTGTGCTGGACCTGGAGACCAATGAGCTGACCTGGGTCAATGCGGGGCATAACAAACCCTTTATCCGTGAGCCGGACGGCAGCTTCCACATGCTGCCCTGCCGCGCCAACCTGGTTCTAGGCCTGATGGAGGATGTGCGTTACCGGGCCTATACCATGCCCTTCCCGCGGGGAACGGCGATCTATCTCTATACGGACGGGGTGACCGAGGCTGCGAACCCCGCCGAGGAACTCTTCGGGGATGAACGCTGTGAGGCGGCCCTGAATGCGACGGTGCAACAGCCGATCGTACCGGAGGAGCTGATCGAAGCGATGTTCCGTGAGGTGGAGGCCTTTGCGGACGGTGCCGAGCAGGCGGATGACATCACCATGCTCTGCCTGACCCGCAGTGATTTTGGACCGGAGACAGAGGGCAGCGAGCCATGAAGCGCGGAAGGAAAACGATCCCCGGGCGTGTGCTGTACTCCCTGCTTTCCGGCCTGTTGGTGCTGCTGATGCTGCTCCTGTATGCCGGCGGGATCGCCGACCCTCTGGCCCTGGCCCTGCAGGACAGGGTCTGCCAGCAGGAGCAGGCGACCTCCGGTGCTGTGACCATTGTGGGCATCGACGACCGGGCCATTGACGAGCTGGGACCCTATTCGACCTGGGGCCGTGGGGTAATGGCTCAGGTGATTGAAAAGCTGAATAAAAGCGAAGACATTCGTCCCGCGGCGATCGTGCTGGACGTGGTCTACAGCGGAACGTCGGACCCCGGAGCGGATGCGGCTCTGGTGGAGGCGGCCGCCCGTTATCCGAATGTGATCGTGGCCAGCAGCGTGGAATTCGGGATGGCCCTGAATGCGGACCGCAGGCTGGTGACAGACAGTATCGTTGCGCAGGCGGAGCCCTTTGCGGCGCTGGGGCAAGCTGCGCAGGTATGCAATATCAACGCCATGCTGGATACCGACGGCATCAGCCGGCACCATCTGCTGAAGCTGACGCTGCCGGATGGCCGTGTACGGGAGTCCATGGCCCTGATGGCAGCGAATGCCTACCGGGCTTACTGGGGAGAAGAACCCTGCCGGGAACCGCAGACGAAGGGTCTGGGTTTCTGGTATCTGCCGTTTACCGGCACCCCGGGCGCTTTTGATGAAGGGATCTCCGTTGCGGATATTCTGGCAGAGCGTATTCCGGCGGAATACTTTGCCGGGCGTGTGGTGCTGATCGGCGCAACCTCGGCAGCGCTGCAGGATAACTTCTTTACGGCCATCGACCATGCCGAACCGATGTACGGCGTGGAGATCCAGGCCAATGCGACCGAGGCCCTGCTGCGGGGAGAATTTCTTTCCGAGGCCTCCGCTGTGCCGCAGTGGATCTTCCTGTGTGCCTGTGCGGCGCTGTTGGTCTGGTATGCCGGGCGCGGCCGTCTGCAGCGCACACTGCTGCTGTGGCTTGCGCTGACGGCGGGATGGATACTGGCCTGTTTCGGGCTTGCCCGCTGTGGGCTCGTGCTGCAGGTGCTCTGGTTCCCGCTGTGCATGACCCTGCTGTATGCGGCGGCGATCCTGTATCATGCGTTCCGTTACTTCCGGGAAAAGCGTGAAGTGACCAACATGTTCCAGCATTATGTTGCGCCGGAGGTCGTCAATGAGATCCTGCGGACCGGCCCGGAGGCACTGAACCTGGGCGGAAGAGTGGAGCGGATCGCCGTTCTATTTGTGGATGTGCGTGGCTTTACCACAATGTCCGAGCTGCTGCAGCCGACCGAGGTCGTGGCGATCCTGAACGAATACCTCAGCCTGATCACCGATTGTGTTCTCCGGCATCACGGTACGCTGGACAAATTTGTCGGCGATGCAGCTATGGCCATCTGGGGGGCTCCGCTCCCGCAGGAGGATTATGTATGGAACGCCGTTCAGGCAGCCAGAGACATGGTGAAGGGCTCCGAAGAGCTGTCAGAACACCTGCTGGAGAAATACGGGCGTACCGTTGCCTTCGGAATCGGCGTGCATGTCGGTGAGGCAGTTGTGGGGAATATGGGCTCGTCGATCCGGATGGATTATACGGCGATCGGCGACACGGTAAACACCTCGGCCCGGCTGGAGGCAAATGCCCCCGGTGGCCATGTATATATCTCCCGCCAGGTGGCGGATGAACTGGGTGACCGCATTCGGGCGCGGTCCCTTGGCCCGATCCCGCTGAAAGGGAAGAAGGACGGTTTTGAGGTGCTCGACCTGCTTCCGGAGGAAGCGGAAAATGAAGCGTAAAACGAAGTGCAGAGGAAGAGCTGCGCTTTTCCGATAACAGAACGAGAAGGAGAGAACAAGGATGAGCGGACACAAGATGCGCAGACAGCGTGCCCTGACGGTGCTTCTGCTGCTTGCCGTGTTTCTGACCGGGCTGATGGTCCCGGCCTATGCGGCAAAGGCAGAAAACACGCTGGCAGCCGTCAGCGTTGTGGTGCTGGAGACAGCCGGGGAAGTGGAGATCACGAACCAGAGCGGGAATCCGATCCCGGTTTTTGCCAATATGCAGCTCCACAGCGGCTATGAGGTGAAGACCGAAATACGCAGCTATGCCTGGATGGCGCTGGACGATGTGAAAGAGGCGGGGCTGGACTCCGTCAGTAACATGGCGGTGCAGAAGCAGGGCAAAAAGCTGGTGCTGATGCTGGACCAGGGAAGCATGTTCTTTGATGTGGCCCAGAAGCTGGGTTCGGATGAAACCATGAATATCCGTACTTCGACCATGGTCATGGGAATTAAGGGTACCTTTGGCGTGGTGCTGGCACGGAATAACATGCAGACGGATATCCTCTGTCTGGACGGCGTTACGGAGCTGCACGGGGTGAACCCGGTCAGCGGAAAGAGCCAGGAAGTAACGCTGCATCCCGGCGAGTATGCCTCGGTCCGGCTGTTTACGGATGGGACAGTGACCATTCAGATCGCGCAGGTGAAACCTTCCGATATCCCCGGCTTCGTCCTGGAATATCTGGCGCAGACGCCGGAGACACGGGAGCGTGTCGAGGAGTCCTGGGGTGAGGATCTGACCGAGGTCATCGACGACCGGGAAGAACGTCTGGAAGAAGATGAGCAGGCCAAGGAACGCGCGATCGAGGATGCGGAAAAGCGGCATGAGGAGGAGCTGGAGGAAGTACGGCGAACCGGCGAACCGGTGGTGCCGCATTTCCGGCAGGGAACGCCCGCTGCAACAGAACATACCCATACGTGGACCTATGCGCCCGCCGACGCAGCCTCCCATACCAAGACCTGCTCCGGCTGCGGAACGAGCCAGGCAGAGGCCCATACG
>JAZRWD010000119.1:0-7947 GCA_045599525.1 Candidatus Limivicinus sp.
CTTCATGTTGTTCTCTCCATACTCTGGCGATGTCTGATGCGGGTCTGCGTTGATATCTGGCCTGCTGCCCCGCATCGAACGTCTGTAATAAAGGTATGTTACTCACCAATGCCCGCCGTGTCAATGTTATTTTTCGGCTTCTGGCCGGATGCTGACCTCACCTGAGGAGAGCGTTTCCTCCGAGCCGTCATCATATCGCACCCGCAGGCCGCAAGCGTCATCCAACGAAAGGGCCAGTGCCGGGCGGCTTGTCCCACCGCGGAGCACAAGGATGCGCTTCCCGGGCACAAAACAGCGTCGGCGATATTCCTCTGCAAAGTCTGCCCCGTGCAGATTGGCACAGAGCTCCCGGAAACGAAGCAGGAAGGCCGCTGCCAGACGGCTGCGCAGGTCTTTCATGCGGCGCACGGAGATCGCCCCGGCAACTGCGGCGATGTCCTTCGGGAAACCGCCCTCCGGTTCGTAGACATTAAAGCCGATACCCATAACGGCCCAGTCCAGGCCGCCCGTCTCCATGTTGAAGGAGCCCTCGGTCAGGATTCCGCAGGTCTTTTTTTCATTGACGTACACATCGTTGACCCACTTGATCTGCGGCTGCGCATCAGTGCAGGCCTCAATGGCGCGGCAGGCAGCCACTGCCGCCGCGGTGGTGATTCGTGTGGCCTCCGCCGCGGGCAGAGAAGGGTGCAGAAGGACACTGAGATAAACGCCGGTGCCGGACGGGGAATAGAAGCTGCGCCCGATGCGCCCGCGTCCCGCCGTCTGTGCTGCCGACAGAATGACATACTGATCGGGCAGACGGTCGGCCTTCTTTTTCAGTTCGGTGTTGGTCGAGCCGATACTGTCGTGTACCTCCAGCGTATACCCGCTGTTCTCGCCCAGATACCGGAGTATGCTGCTTTCGCTGATGGGGTCGCTGGCAACGGTCAGGCGGTAGCCACGGTTTTTTACGGCTTCCACGGCGTAGCCAGATTCCTCTAGCTGGCGGACCGCCTTCCACACCGCTGTGCGGCTGATGCCCAGCTCAGCGGCAATCGCCGCACCCGAAACGAATTCACCGTCATGCGCGGCCAGCAGCTCCTCCAGCTTTTCCCGGTTGGTCATACGATCACCCTCCTTGTTTAATACTGCCACTGTAGCAGAAAAGCCAGGCAATTGTCAATCTTACTTTGACGGTCCGGTTAACAGGCACCAACAACGATACACATTTTGCGGGTTTTCCAAAACAGTTATAGATTTGGTATACCAATCTGTGTTATGATTTAGTCACTTCAATAAGAAAGGAAAGAGTGAATCGTATGAAAAAGAGCATTCGTGCACTGAGCGCACTGCTGGCGGTGTTGCTACTCGCGGGCTGCATGAGCCTTTCTGCCTTTGCCGAAGATGACTACAGCGCCGGTTCCCCTTGGCTGGACCCGGAAATCCCCGGGAATGTGACAGAGGAGACCATCGCTGATGTGAAGGACAATTTTGCCCTGGCGGCAAACCGGGAGGCGTATATCTATACGGCAATCCCGGAAGGCTACCCCTATGGCGGCACAGTCATGAACCGTAGCATCGAGCTGAGCGAAGAAATGATCAAGCTGTTTGAGGCAGCAGATCCGTCCACCAGCCACGACGCGGAGATGAGCCTGAACCTGTATCATCTTTTGCTGGACTGGGATGGACGTGACGCCCTCGGCATGAGCCCCGTTCTGGAGCTGCTGGAGCCTGTGGAAGCGCTGGACAGCATGGAAGCGCTGGACGCCTACTTCACGGAGACCGACCCGCTGGATATCGCCGGAGGCCTGGTGGGCGCAATGGCAGACACGGACCTGGCCGATGCCTCCTCCCGGACACTGTATATCACCGGGGCAGGGCTGCTGTTAGGTGACCCGTCCTATTATCTGGAAGAGTCGGAGCTGGGCACGCTGACCCGGGAAGCGACGACCGAATATGTGCATAAGCTGTTGGAAAAAGCCGGCTATACTGCGGAAGAGGCTGCCGGGCTGCTGGAAGCCTGCCTGGGCTTTGAGACGCTGATGGCAGAGGTCTCCTACACGGTTGAGGAGATGAACTCCCCGGATTATATTTACCGCATCTATAACCCTATGACGGTGGAAGAGGCTGCCGCAATCTGCGCACCCTATCCGCTGAAGGCAGACCTGGCCAACGTGGGTATCGATGCAGAGTACTGCATCGTGATGAATCCCACTGCGCTTGCCCGCCTGGGTGAGCTGTATCAGGAGGAGTATCTGGAAGCGATAAAGGCATATCTGATCGTTAACGCAATCGCTTCCTCGGCCTCGACTCTGGATCATGAGTGCTATCTATGGGCAATGGAGTACAACAACACAATGAGCGGAACCGTGGGTATGGTCAGTGACGAGGTCTATGCCTCCTCCACTGCGGCGTCTCTGATGGGCTGGCCGGTGGCACATATGTACTGTGACACCTATGTCACAGAAGAAGAGAAGGCCGAACTGAATGACGTGATCCGCGAGATCGTGGACGCGTACCGCGTGATGCTGTCCGAGGAGACCTTCATCTCCGAGGAGACCAGGGATTATGCGGTGGAAAAGCTGGACAACCTCTATATCCGTTGCATGTACCCCGATGACTGGACGCCGTATGATTTCAGTTCCGTCTCCTTTGCCGGGCCGGAGGACGGGGGCACGCTGTATGAGGCTCTCCGTGCAATCTCGGCCTTTGCCCTCAAGGAGAACGTCCGAAAGCTGAATGAGCCGGTCGAGCGCAGCGAATGGGCGGACGGCATCCTGCCGACGGTCCTGAACTGTTTCTATAACCCGCTGGACAACTCCGTCAACATTCTGGCTGCTTTTGCCGGTGGAGACCTCTATAATGGGGACATGAGTCCGGAAGAGGTCTACGCCAAGATGGGCGTGGTGATCGGCCATGAGATTTCCCACGCGTTTGACTCCAGCGGTGCGCAGTACGACAAGGACGGCAATTATGCATCCTGGTGGACGGAAGAGGATTATGCCGCATTCACGGCGCTGAACATGAACATCGCAGAATATTTTAACGGCATTACCGCATGGGAAGGCCAGAGCATCCTGGGCGACACGCTGACCGGTGAGGCTTGCGCGGATATGGGCGGCATGGCCTGCATTCTGCGTATTGTCGCGGAAAAGGAAGACTTTGACTATGACGCCTTCTTCCGCGCTTATGCCAACCTCTGGATGAATGTGGAGACGCCGCTGATGTCCATGACCCGAATCATGCAGGATACGCACCCACTGTGCTATCTGCGCATCAACACCGTGCTGCAGCAGTTCAATGAGTTCCTGGACTTCTACGGTGTTTCGGAAGGAGACGGAATGTACCTGGCGGCGGCAGACCGTATCCGCGTCTGGTAAGGGAAGCCGAAAGGAAAACCGTATGCAGAAAATTGACAGGAGCAACTGGCCTCGGGAGGAGGCCATCCGTACCCGTGGCAAGTGAGGCGTGCCTGCGTGAAAAAACAAAACAGAGTAGACCAAAAGCAAACGGAAAACAAAGAAAACGGCCTTGCAGTTGCGTGGAAAAGGAACAAACGAAAAAAAGGAAGAGAGAAGGAACACGGATGACAAAGGAAGAACGGACTGCCCGAAAGGAACAGAAACGGGCAGAAAAGCGGCAGATTATGGCCGAATGGAAGGCGGAACGCAAAGAGGCAAAGGCCCTGAAGAAGCGGCGGAAGAAGGCACGGCCCTTTTACCGCAAGCTGCTGGCTTTCCTGTGGCGGCTGGCACTCGTGCTGCTGTGCCTGACGGTGGTCTTTTTTGCCGTAGGCGGCGTGGACCTGGCGGAGATGTTTATCGACTCTTTTGTTATGGACATCTATTTCACGGCCGGCTACGCCGAACCGGATATCGAGGCTGAGCGTGCGATGATTCCGGCGGACGAGGCAGCACAGGCGGCCATCCGGAACATGTCGGGCTACGGGGAGGACGATACCTGGGCCATCTACGTGTATCTGATCGGCTCCAACCTGGAGAGCAGCGGGCAGAACGACCTCTCCAGCATGGTGGATCTGCAGACCTCTCTCGCAAGGAAAGAAATCGAGGCGGATGTTGCATCCACACGGCGTGCCGGCCTGCTCTTGTATATGGATACGATTGCGGAAGCCGGTCTGGAGCTGCCCGGACCGATGTATTATCCCGAACCGCCCGTATCTGCCGGCACCTACTACATGACCGAGGATATCATCGTGGCGGAATATCCGGGTGCAGTCAGTATGGATGTGGATGAAATGCTGGCAGTAGAACTGCCGGAGGGAATCGAGATCGTTATGCAGACCGGCGGTGCGACCCACTGGACCAACTCAATGATCAACCCGAACCGTGTGCAACGCTTCTGCTACAGCAGCGAGGGCTTTGTGGAAGAGAGCAACAAGCCGACCTACAGTATGTCCACCCCCGAAGCTCTGGCGGACTTCCTGCAGTACTGCGAGGAAAACCATCCGGCAGACCATAAGGTCCTGGTCCTGTGGGACCACGGTGGCGGGGCCTTCGGCTACGGCCATGACGAGCTGTATGACCAGATGATGTCCCTGCAGGATATCGGCGAAGCGCTCGGCAGTGTGTATACGGCCAACCCGCGGAAGCCGGCCTTTGAGCTGATCGGCTTTGATGCCTGCCTCATGGCCAGCGCGGAGGTCCTGCACACGCTGGACGGCTACGGCCGCTATTTCGCCGGAAGTGAGGAGACCGAACCGGGTTTTGGCTGGTTCTATACCGGCTGGCTGCAGGAACTGGCGGATGACCGGAGCATGAACGGCGCACAGCTGGGCCTGGCCATCGCAGACAGCTATATGGACTTCTATGCCCGCCTGAACAACAACACCCTGCAGATCCCGCTGGCCCAGGGGCTGACCTTCTCTGTGCTGGACCTGCATAAGGCTGCGCAGGTCTACGATGCCTATGAGGCAATGCTGAACGGAATGATGAAGGATGCGGCCCAAAACCAGACCATCATCTCCGACCTGAGCAGTGCGGCACGCAGTGCCATCCATTACAGCGGATCAGCTTACAACATCTACAATACCGTCGACCTGGGCACGCTGGTCGATCATCTGCCTCCCGCCTACGGAAAGGCAGCACAGGCGGTGAGAGACTGCCTGGATGACGCTGTGCTCTATGTGCGTTCGGACGATGCACTGGCCGGTTCGCAGGGTCTGTCGGTGTACTTCCCTGATGAGGTGCTGAGTGCATCCTCGGTTCTGTACCTGATGGATTACGTGGAGAACATTACCGACAGCGAGATCATCCGTGCCCTGTACTTCTATAAGAGTACGGGCTGCCTGACGGAGGATATGCAGGAAGCATTGAAGGAAGCCGGCATTACCCCACTGAAGACCCTGGACCTGAGTGCGCTGCAGGCCGTTTCCGCCGAACCGATTACCTTCGGTGAAGGCAGCAGCTTCTCCCTGAAGGTCTCACCGGAGGCAAAGGCCCTGATGCAGGACCCAAAACTGAGCATCTGCCGCGTGGACGACAAGGCCGGCACATTCACCTATTACGGCGAGGATAAGCTGGTGAACCTGGGCGGCGATGGTACTCTGACGGCCTCCTTTGATAACTGCTGGATCACCATGAACGGGCAGCCGCTGTTTGTGCGGACGATCGAGCACACCGAGGACCATATCCAGTATGCCTCGCCTATTCGCATTAACGGAGAGAACGCCACGATGGTCATCCGCTATGACCGCGAGAAGCAGGAATTTGCCGTACTGGGCGCTTATCTGGATGAGGATGCGCTGGACGGCGACTATCTGGGCCGCAATGTTTCCGACCTGACCCCGGGCGTGAAGATTACCCCGTTGTATGAGACCACGAGCTACGACAGCACGGTCATCGTGATGACCGAAGGTAATTCCTTCCGTTACACGAAGGACACGACGCTGACGGTCAACCGTAAACCGCTGGCAGACGGTGACTATCTGATGCTGGTGGATTTCTCCAGCATCCGCGGCGATGAGTTCAGCTCGGGCATCGTGGAGCTCAAGCTCAACGGAGGAAAGACGGAAAGCATCGCCGTAAGCGAGGACTTTGCCGTAGTACTGTACCAGTAAAAATACGCTGCAGAGAGAATCTGCGGAGCGGCAAATATCGCAATCTGCACGTCAGTGCAGGTCAGACCGCAAAGAGCACGTACGGGTGACCGTACGTACTTTTTGAATGAAGCCGGTTCAGGAAAAATCCTTTCGAATAGCGTATTTCAGATGTTCCCGCAGCTTTTCGACCGAATGCGGGGCATTAGGGGCATGGAGAAAGACGCTGCACAGCTGCAGGTCCTCAAGCGGAATGGTGCGGGTCGGTTCTCCCGGCCTGTAGTCTGCTTCGTAATAGCGGTTGAGGGCTGCCGCCTCCTGCTCACGCACAAGATAATAGACCTGGTAATAGCTTTGCACAACACGCGCGTTGATGCCGCAGGAAAGTAGAGGACGGAATTCCGGACCGATTCCCGGCAGGCAGAGCTCGTATCCCTCCAGCCCATCGTTTCGCAGGCTGCGGTATTGCGCCAGGGGATGGCTGCGGCTGACATGGACTCCGGCAGAGTGCGCTGTCAGCTCAGTCCGTATGATTCCGGCTGCCGCGGAACGAAGGTCCAGGACGAGGCCGCAGTCGATCTGTCTCTGTAGGATAAGCTCCGCAATCTCGTCATTTTCTAACTGGAGGGGGAGAATCCTGTACCGGGGGTGCAGGGACGCAAATTGGTCCAGATGTGCCTGCAGCCGGGGCAGATAATCCGGCACGAGAATGGTACCGCCCCCGTTTTCCCGATGCCCTATGTCGACATGATGAACGCCGGCCTGATGGCAGACGGCTTCATCCAGACCGCTGACACGATCGAAGAGCTGGCAGAAAAGCTGAACATCCCCGTGGAGGCCTTCAAGGCCACGGTCGAGCGCTACAACGAGCTGAGCGCCATCGGCGAGGATGAGGACTTCGGCAAGGAGAACTATCGTCTGTCCACTCTGGACACTCCGCCCTTCTTCGGCACCCGTCAGTGCGGCGGTTACTTCATCTGCACCATGGACGGCATCCAGATCGACGACACCATGCACGCCATCGATAAGGACTACATGGCCATTCCGGGTCTGTACGTCGTCGGCGACTGCTCCGGCAACTACTGCTCCGGCAGCTATCCCAACCTGATGAGCGGCGCAGCAGCAGGCCGCAGCGCCACCTTCGGCCGTCTGGCCGGCAAGTGGGCAGCAGAGGGCATCGACAAGTAAGCCGTTCTCAAAGCTCAAACATAAAAACATCCCGCCGCGAATGTGAACGGTGTTCATTAACCGGGAATACCGGAAAACGGGCACTGTCCATGAATGGGCGGCGAAAACAAAATGAAATACCGAGTACTGTGGGCCCCCCTGCAGTACCCGGTATATTTTGTTTTTGACGCAGCTGTGTCCCGGTTGACAAACGGGCTAAAACGACTACACTGAATTTATAGGTTAAACAGAACACAGAATGCAGGGAAAACGCCATGACAGATTATGAGCTGATTAAAACCGCACTGAAAATCGCAAGAGATGCCCACGCCGGGCAAAGGGACAAGGCGGGAGAGGATTATATCTTCCATCCCATCACGGTCGCACTCCTGTGCGGCAGTGCAGAGGAAAAGGCCGCGGCTCTGCTGCACGATGTGCTGGAGGACTGCTCCGATAAGGTCACTTACGGGCAGCTCTGCGAAAAGGTCGGCGGCGAGGTCGCCGGTGCCGTAAAGCTCCTTACCAACGACGGGACACGCGGCAGCTATCTTGAATATGTCCAATCGGTAAAGGACAGCGGAAACAGCATTGCCATCGCCGTGAAAAAGGCCGACCTGACCATGAACATGGATTTAAGCCGCCTTGAAAACCCGGGCCCGAAGGACTATGAGCGCATAGAGAAAAAGTATAAGCCCGCATGGGAGATCATCACCGGCGGCGAAAATTAAAAAGAAGTAAAAAGCATG
>JAZRWD010000120.1:0-7075 GCA_045599525.1 Candidatus Limivicinus sp.
TGAAGTGCCGTGGCGTTTATGAAACCCCGGGTGGTACGATCCTTTATCGTGCACACGAGTATCTTGAATCTATCTGCCTCGATAAGATGACTATGCACGAAAAGCAGAAGCTCTCCATTACCTTTGCCGAGCTCGTTTATAACGGCCAGTGGTTTACTCCGCTGCGTGAGGCACTCAGCGCTTTTGTTGATAAGACCCGGGAGCGTGTAACCGGTACTGTCCGTCTTAAGCTGTACAAGGGCAACATCATCAAGGCTGGCGTATGGAGTGAATACAGTCTTTATAGCGAAGAGATCGCAACCTTCGGCGAAAGTGATTACGATCAGAAGGATTCTGCCGGATTTATCAATCTCTTTGGCCTGCCCATCAAGGTTCAGGCAATGGTTGACGGCAAGAAATAAAACACTTCTGCCGCATAGCTTGGAGCTTTCTGAGCTATGCGGCTGATTTTGGTATTTACAACAGCTTTTTAAGGAGACTTATATGGCAAAAATGTGGGCCGGGCGTTCCGATGGCATGATGAACAGCCTTGCAGATGATTTTAATTCTTCCATTCATTTCGATAACCGTATGTACCGACAGGATATCCGGGGCAGTATGGCTCACGCAGAAATGCTGGGGCGACAGGGGATTATTTCTGTGGAAGATGCAGAGACCCTGATTGTCGGTCTGGAAGGTTTGTACTCCCTTGTTCAGCCGCGAACGGAAAGATGTCATGTGCTCTGTGGAGACTTCATTAAGTTTTATGTGCAGGTACTTACCGAACGACTTGGTGACGTTGGGAAAAAACTGCACACTGCCAGAAGCCGCAATGACCAGGTTGCACTGGACCTTCGTATGTATCTTCGCGGTGTGTGTGACGAGCTTATTGCATTGCTGAAGGATCTGGCCAAAACAGTTGCCAACAAGGCGGAAGAATACAAGGAATGCGTAATGCCGGGGTATACCCATCTGCAGCGCGCACAGCCGATTTATTTTGGTCACCAGCTGTCTGCTTACGCAATGATGTTCCTGCGTGACATTGACCGTATGAGAGATTGCCGTCGCCGGATGAATGTTTCTCCAATCGGTTCCTGTGCATTGGCAGGGACAACCTATAACACCGATCGTCGATTTGAAGCAGCAAAGCTCGGCTTCGACGATATTGCAATGAATAGCATCGATGGTGTATCTGACCGTGACTTCTGTGTAGAGTTACTCAGCGACCTGTCTATTCTGATGATGCATCTTTCCCGCTTCTCCGAGGAAATTATTTTGTGGTCCAGCTGGGAGTTCAAGTTTATTGAGCTTTCCAATGATTTCACAACAGGTTCATCTATCATGCCGCAGAAAAAGAACCCGGATATGGCTGAGCTTGTACGTGGCAAAACAGGGCGCGTATATGGCGACCTTATGGGAATGCTGACCACGCTTAAGGGACTGCCGCTTGCCTATAACAAGGATATGCAGGAAGATAAAGAAAGTATCTTTGATGCAGTTGACACCGTCATTATGTGTCTGAAGGTCTTCATCCCTATGCTGCAGACGATGCAGGCTTTGCCGGATAATATGAAACGTGCGGCGCAGAATGGGTTTATCAATGCGACAGACCTGGCTGACTATCTGGTTCGCAAAGGTCTTCCGTTCCGTAGTGCATATAAAATTTCCGGACAGATTGTTGCAAATTGTATTGGAAAAGGTTATATTCTTGAAAATATGCCTTTTGATGAATACAGAAGCTATTCTGAGCTTTTTGAAGAGGATGTTTACGAAGCAATCAATATCCTGACCTGTGCAGAAAGCCGTACTTCTGAAGGTGGTACTTCCATTAAGTCCATTGAGGCACAGATTGCTTATATCAGGGAGAAATTGACGAATGACTAAGGTTTTTATTGACGGAAGTGCCGGTACAACCGGTCTTCGAATTCGTGAGCGGTTATCCGATCGGTCTGACATTACGCTTGTAACTGTACCGGAAGAATTGCGTAAGGATCTAAATGCCAGAAAAGACGCAATAGAAACTGCAGATGTTGCTTTCCTTTGCCTCCCGGATGCCGCTTCGATTGAGATTGCAGATTATGCAGCAGAAACCGACACCGTAATCATCGACACTTCCACTGCACATCGAGTTTCAGACGGATGGGTTTTCGGCCTGCCGGAATTGGAAGGAAAGCGTGAGGCAATTCAAACCGCGAAAAGGATTGCTAATCCCGGCTGTCATGCAAGTGGTTTTATCGTTCTTGTTGAGCCGCTTGTTCGTGCCGGTATCATTCCCAAGGATGCACATCTGAGCTGTTTTTCCCTGACCGGTTATTCCGGCGGCGGAAAGAAAATGATTGCCGAATATGAATCTCCTGAGCGGAGCATTTTGTATTCCGCACCGAGGCAATACGGCCTGACTCAGCAGCATAAGCATCTGAAGGAAATGAAGAAAATCTGCAATCTGGACCATGACCCTGTTTTTTGCCCTGTTGTCGCAGATTTTTATAGTGGCATGGAAACCACTGTATCTTTGTTCAGAGATGAAATAAACGGCAGTCTGGCTGACATTCAGGCCGTTTTACGTGGCCGATATAACAGCAGTATTGTTTCATATACCGATGCAGCAGATCCCGACGGGCTTCTCTCTGCTGCTTACCACATGGGAAAAGACAGCATGACTGTTTCTGCATTCGGAAATGAAGACCGGATCATTTTGGTCTCGAGATTTGATAATCTTGGTAAAGGTGCGTCCGGAGCAGCTATTCAGAACATGAATATAACGCTCGGCCTGGACGAAACGACCGGCCTAAACCTTTAATGAATAGACAACTAATGAGGAGAAATGGATGAGTACATTTCAGTATATTGACGGCGGTGTTTGTGCAGCAAAAGGATTTACAGCGAACGGCCTGCACTGCGGTATTCGCAAAAATAAATCCAAGCGTGACCTTGCCCTGATTTACAGTGAAATTCCCTGCAGTGCTGCTGCAGTTTATACAACGAACCTGGTAAAAGGCGATTCGATCTGTGTTAACCAGGAACATCTCATGGATGGTATTGCTCAGGCTGTAATCGTCAACAGCGGAAATGCAAACACCTGCAATTTTGATGGCGAGGCAGTTGCACGCCGAATTGGTAAGGCTTGTGCCGACCAGCTGAAGATTAAAGAAGAAGATGTATTGATTTGCTCTACCGGTGTGATCGGTCAGAGATTGAATCCCGCACCGATTCTCGAGCACCTGCCGGAGTTGGCTTCCGGGCTCAGTCGAGATGGTTCTTCCCGAGCGGTTGAAGGAATCAGTACTACAGATACCGTCTATAAATCGATTGCTCTGCAATTTGAACTGGACGGCAAAACCTGTCACATTGGTGGAATTGCCAAGGGCAGCGGCATGATTCATCCGAACCTTGCAACCATGCTGGTTTTCATTACCACCGACGTAGATATTGCCCCTGCTATGATTAAGAAGGCTCTTAGCACGGATGTACAGAGCACTTTCAATATGCTAAGTGTTGACGGCGATACTTCTACGAATGATATGGTCACCATTCTGGCGAATGGCCTGGCTGGGAACAAACGAATTGAAGAAGATGGTGAAGCTTTCGGCATGTTTATGCAGGCGCTGAATACCATTAACACTCAGCTTAGCCGCATGATCGTCAGTGATGGTGAAGGTGCAACAAAGATGCTGGAATGTGTTGTTTCCGGTGCATCCGACGTGCAGACTGCCCGTATTGTTGCAAAGAGCGTTGTATGCAGCAGTTTGCTTAAGGCTGCGATGTTTGGTGCAGACGCTAACTGGGGCCGCGTCCTCTGTGCAATTGGATATAGCGGTGCACAGCTGGACATCAAAAAAGTAGATGTAAGTTTTGCCTCTGCAAAAGGTGAAATTCAGGTATGCAAAGACGGTGCAGGCGTAGAGTTCTCGGAAGAGAAGGCAAAGGAAATCCTGCTTGAGAAGGAAATTGATATTCTCATCGGCCTTAACAGTGGTGATGCTCTTGCTGCAGCCTGGGGCTGCGACCTGACCTACGATTACGTAAAAATCAACGGAGATTATAGAACCTGATATGGAAATCGAATTCAGTACGGAAAATGTTTTGAATGCTTTAAAAAAAGCCGGAGATTATACAGGAAAAACGATTGTAGTCAAGTATGGCGGTAACGCCATGGTAAATGAAACGCTCAAGCGTCAGGTTATGCAGGATATTGCAGCATTGCATGCAGCAGGTATCCGAATTGTTCTGGTGCACGGCGGAGGGCCGGATATCAATCAGCTTATGGACAGGCTCGGAAAGAAACCGGAGTTTGTTAATGGTTTACGGGTTACGGACACGGAAACCGTAGAAATCGTGGAAATGGTTTTAACGGGTAAAGTGAATAAAACGCTTGTAAACCTCTTAAATGCTGAAGGCGCAAAGGCGGTTGGCATCAGTGGAATTGATGCCGCAACTCTTGTTGCTGTTCAAAAGGATCCCGCACTTGGTTTTGTTGGCAAAGTTACAAAGGTCAACACCGAGCTGGTGGAAGATCTTTTGGATATGGACTACATCCCGGTGGTTTCGACGGTTGCCTGTGACTACGAAGCAAATGCCTATAATATTAACGGTGATACTGCGGCTGCGTATCTTGCAGGAGCACTCAAAGCAGAACGGCTGATTATGATGACCGATATTTCCGGTGTGTTGCGCGACTTCCACGATCCTTCTACCCTGATCAAGCACCTGACGCCTGCAGAAGCCAATCAGCTCAAGCAGACCGGTATTGTAAGCGGAGGTATGATTCCGAAGGTTGATTGCTGCATTACTGCGCTGAATGCCGGTGTCAAATATGTAAAAATTACAGATGGCCGTGTCCCGCATTGTTTATTGAATGAACTATTGTTTGATAGCATTGGTGGAACTGAGTTCTCTATGGATTAAGAATAGGAGTTTAGCATGAGTGAATTAATGACGCAGGATAAAGAATATATCGCAGGAACCTATGCAAGATTTCCTGTTGAGATTATTCGTGGTGAAGGTTCTGTTGTGTATGACACGGATGGAAAACGCTACATTGATATGGGCTCCGGAATCGGCGTAACCAGTTTTGGTTTCAACGATCAGGAATGGATTGCCGCTGTAACTGCACAGTTGGGCAAAGTTCAGCACACTTCGAACCTTTATTACACAGAGCCTTGTGTAAAACTGGCACAGCTGCTTTGTCAGAAAACCGGTATGAAGAAGGTATTCTTCAGTAATTCCGGTGCAGAAGCTAACGAGTGCGCAATAAAAGTTGCACGGAAATATGCTGCTGAAAAAAAGGGTGCGGACTATTTCACCATTATTACTATGGTCAACAGTTTTCACGGCCGTACTCTGACAACCCTTGCTGCGACCGGTCAGGATCATTATCATGAACTGTTTCAGCCGCTTACTCCGGGCTTTGCTTATTGCGAGCCGGGCAATATTGAACAGCTGAAAGAGCTTGTCGCTACAGTAAAACCTGCTGCTGTTATGATGGAGATGATTCAAGGCGAAGGCGGCGTGTTGAATATGCCTGTCGAATTTGTCCAGGCAGCCCAGAAGCTTTGCGCAGAAAACGACGTCGTCCTTATTGTCGATGAAGTCCAGACCGGTAACGGACGTACCGGTACTCTGTATGCCTATATGCAGTATGGTATTTCTCCGGATGTTGTTTCCACGGCAAAAGGCATCGGTGGCGGTCTTCCGCTTGGCGCAACGATGTTGGGGGAGAACGTTCAAAATGTGCTTGGTTTTGGTGACCACGGCTCTACATTTGGCGGGAATCCGGTTTGCTGTGCCGGTGCTGTGAATATCATTAGCCGCATGGACGAAGCGTTTCTTGCTGACGTAAAAGCAAAAGGTGAGTACATCCGTGCAGAACTGAGCGGAGCAAAGGGGATTGAGGCAATCAGCGGTCTTGGTATGATTGTTGGAATTAAGTCGGTCAAACCTGCAGGCGATTGCGTTAAGGCTATGATGGCGAAGGGTGTCCTTTGCCTCACCGCAAAAGATAAAATTCGTTTGCTTCCTGCATTAAATATTCCGATGAGTGAACTGAAAGAAGCTGTTGCAGTAATTAAAGAAGTCTGCGCAGAAGATTAAAACAGGGGAGAAACAAAGTATGTCCACGCTAAAAGGAAAGAACTTCCTTAAACTTCTCGACTTTACACCCGAAGAAATTGGCGAACTGCTGGATCTCGCGGCAGAATTGAAAGAGAAAAAACAAAAGGGCATCCCTCATCGAATGCATGAAGGAAAGAATATTGCTCTTATTTTTGAGAAGACAAGCACCCGTACGCGCTGCTCATTCGAGGTTGCTGCTGCAGACCTTGGAATGCACCCTGTCTATCTGGATTCCAAGGGTTCTCAGATTGGCAAGAAGGAAAGCATTCAGGATACGGCACGTGTTCTAGGGAGAATGTTTGAAGGCATTGAATATCGTGGCTTCGAACAGAAAATTGTAGAAGACCTTGCAAAATATTCCGGTGTACGCGTCTGGAATGGTCTGACGAATGAATTTCATCCTACCCAGATTCTGTCCGATTTTATGACAATCAAAGAGCATTTTGGCAGACTGAAAGGCATAAAGCTGGTTTACATGGGTGATGCCGGTTATAATATGGGCAATTCGCTTATGGTAGGCTGTGCAAAGATGGGCCTTCATTTTGTTGCATGCGCCCCGGATGATTATTTCCCGGAACAGTCTTTGCGAGAAGAATGCATGAAAATTGCTGCAGAAACCGGTGCAGTTCTCGAATTTATCAACGATCCTATGGAAGCAACAAAGGGAGCTGACGTGATCTATACGGATATCTGGGTTTCCATGGGCGAGCCTGACGACGCCTGGGAGCATCGTATTCACGACCTGCTGCCGTATCAGGTCAATAAAGCGCTTATGGATAACGCAGGACCGCAGTGCTGTTTCATGCATTGCCTGCCGTCTTTCCACGATCTCAATACCACAATCGGTAAAGAGATATATGAAAAATATGGGTTGGATGCCCTTGAGGTTACCGATGAGGTCTTCAATAGTGAGACTTCTCTGGTATTTGAAGAAGCTGAAAATCGCCTGCATACCATTAAGGCGGTTATGGCTGCAACCCTTTAA
>JAZRWD010000121.1:0-9124 GCA_045599525.1 Candidatus Limivicinus sp.
GTTACCGGCCGTTTCTGCGTGATCGGTTCCCACATCCATGAATCTGCACTGAAGGAGCTGTTTAACGTTGGCTGAAAATAAAGACATTCCGGTATATCTGTTTACCGGCTTTCTCGAGGCAGGAAAAACGCGTTTTATCCAGGAAACCCTGGAGGATAAGCGGTTTTGCACCGGTGAACGCACCCTTCTGCTGATCTGTGAAGAGGGCGAGGAGGAATACGAACCGAACCGCTTTGCCGACAAAAATGTGTTCCTCAAGGTCATTGAAGAAAAAGAGGAGCTTACCGAGACCAATCTGGTCAAGGCACTGAAGGACGTAAAAGCAGAGCGCGTCGTGGTTGAGTATAACGGCATGTGGCTGCTGGATGACCTGTATCAGGCCATGCCGGAAAACTGGCTTGTCTATCAGGAATTCATGTTTGCGGACGCAACAACGTTCCTGGCCTACAACAGCAACATGCGTCAGCTGGTCTTTGATAAGCTGAAGAGCTGTGAACTGGCGGTGTTTAACCGTTTCACCCCGGAAATGGACAAGATGGAGTTCCATAAAATTGTCCGCGGCGCCTCCCGCAGAGCAGATATTGCCTATGAAGACAAGGCAGGCAATGTCGTCTATGACGATATTCAGGATCCGCTGCCCTTCGACCTGAACGCTCCCGTCGTGGAGATCGGGGATGAGGACTACGCCGTCTGGTATCGCGACATGTCCGAGGAGCCGAAAAAGTATGATGGCAAGACCATTCGCGTGAAATGCCGCACCGTCACCCGTGAAAAGTTGCCGAAGGGCTGCTTCGTAATCGGGCGTCATGTGATGAGCTGCTGCGTGGAGGATATCCAGTTTGCTGCGTTGGTCTGCCAGTGGGAGCAGGCTGCCACAGTCCAGGATGACCAGTGGGTGCTGCTTACCGCAAAAATCGTCTTCAAGCACCACCGTGCATACGGCAAGAAGGGGCCGGTCCTGATGTATGAGTCCGCAGAGCCCTGCGAAGCACCGAATCCGGATGTGGCAACCTTCTATTGATCCGGCATGAAGTATAAATGCCTGGTCTTTGACCATGACGATACCGTGGTGGACAGCACGCTGTCCATCCACTATCCCAGCTTTCAGGAATATCTGGACGCCTGCCTGCCCGGCAGGACCATCACCTATGAGCAGTATCTGCTGAAAAACTTCAGCCCCGGCTTTATCGAAATGTGCCGGCAGGATTACGGTATGACCGATGCCGACCTGGAAATCGAGCTGGGTTTCTGGCAGAATTTTGTCCGTTCCCGTATTCCGCATGCCTTTCCGGGCATCCGGGAGATCATGGAACGTCAGCTGGCGCAGGGGGGCATTGTTGCGGTGGTCTCGCACTCCTTCCGTGATTCCATTGAGCGGGATTACCGGGCGAACGGCCTCCCGGTGCCGGAGGACATCTTCGGGTGGGACTATCCGGCGGAGCAGCGCAAGCCCAGCCCCTGGCCGCTGGAACAGATCATGCACCGCCATGGCCTGCAGCCGTCAGAGGTGCTGATGATCGACGACCTGAAACCGGGCTTTGATATGGCCTCTGCCTGCGGTGTAGATTTCGCGGCGGCAGGCTGGGCATATGATGTGCCGGAAATTGAGTGTTTTATGCGCGAGAATACTCCGCATTATTTCAAAACGGTGCAGCAGCTGGCACACTTTGTTGGCTGCTGAGTCAGGAGGAAGCAATGGCGGCAACCTTATATATAATCATTCCCTGCTATAACGAGGAGGCTGTGTTGCCGATCACCGCGCCGCTCTTTCTGAACAAGCTGAAGGAGCTGGTGGAAAAAGGGAAAATCAGCGACAACAGCCGGGTCATGTTTGTGAATGACGGCAGTAGGGATAAGACCTGGGAGATCATTTCGCAGCTGGCGAAGGAGGACCCGCATTACTGCGGCATCAGCCAGAGCCGCAACAGGGGTCACCAGGCTGCCGTGCTTGCCGGGCTGATGGAAGCAAAGGAGATCTGCGATATCACGATCTCCATCGACTGTGACGGCCAGGACGATATCAACGCCATGAACGGGATGGTCGACGCCTGGCTGGACGGCTGTGAGGTCGTTTACGGTGTGCGCAGTTCCCGCGAGACGGATACCTTTTTCAAACGCTTTACCGCACAGAGCTTTTACAAGCTGCTTGCCGCAATGGGTGCCGAGGTGGTCTATAACCATGCGGATTACCGTCTGATCAGCGCGCGTGTGCTGAAGGAGTTTGCCAACTTCGGGGAAGTAAATCTTTTCCTGCGTGGCATGATTCCGCTGGTGGGCTTTAAAAGCACCACCGTGGAGTATTCCCGTGCCGAGCGCATTGCGGGGGAAAGCCATTATCCGCTGAAGAAGATGCTGGCTCTGGCGATGGACGGAATCACCAGTCTTTCGGTGAAGCCGCTTCGTATGATTACCGGCTTTGGCGTGTTTGTTGCTTTGGTCAGCTTTATCGGCGTCCTCTGGGCACTGGTTAAGGCGGTGTGCGGCCAGACCGTGGCAGGCTGGGCAAGTATGACCTGCATTATCTGTTTTGTCAGCGGTGTGCAGCTCATCTGCCTGGGTATTATCGGCGAATATATCGGCAAGATCTATATGGAGACCAAACAGCGTCCGCGCTATATCATCAGCGAACGGACAGAGAATATCGGGGGATAAGCCCCAGCAACAGAAAAGTGGAAAAGAAACCGGAGCCTTCCATCCAGCAGGATGTCGGGCTCCGGTATATTTTTTTATCCGATGAACTTCAGGAAACTTACTCCATTCCTTTGGCCTGCAGGATACTGTGGATGACCGAGATGGCGTAATCCAGCTTCTCGTTCAGGTCGCCGTAGTTTTCCACGATGTGCATGCCGGGGTAGTTTGCCCAGGCGTGGCGGCTGTTGTCGTCCATTTCGCGGGCCGCGGAGATCGATTCGGTGCGGGCTTTGTTATTCAGGCTGTACGCGAATTCCGCACCTTTGGCACAGGTGGTCATAAAGATGACGCCGTCATATCCGTCAAGGATCTCCTGTTCGGTGTGGCCAAATTCCTGCAGGATCATGGCAAAATCTTCGTCGCTGATATAGGCCTTGTCATCCGGGACCGCGCGGTCATACAGAATCAGCACCTTTTCCTGCGGGACCTCATAGGCGGCCTTCAGGGCCAGTGCCTCCTTGTGCAGCTGGTCGGGGATCACATAGTACTGGAAATTCAGCATCGGCATGCAGCCCGGGAACGGCCCGATACCAAAACCGCTGATGAGCTCGGTTGCGGTTTCGGGAATGGTGATGATGCGCCACTCCTCATTCGTCTTGAATTCCTTCTGGATGCGGTTTACCAGACTGGTTTTTCCGCCGGCAGGGCCGCCGGTGAGGACGATACGGGCAATCTGTTTGGCCATGGGAAAACCTCCTGCATAATCTTTTCGGAGCTGTGCTGCGGCCGACGCACGGATGTGTCAGCCGACCAAAAGTATTATATCACCGGGAGAGCGAAAGGAGAACAGGGAAAAGGAAAAGCTTCTGAATTTCTTCAGAAGCTTTTTGGTGACCCGTACGGGAATCGAACCCATGTTACCGCCGTGAAAGGGCGGTGTCTTAACCGCTTGACCAACGGGCCATAAATGGTAGCGGCACCTGGATTCGAACCGGGGACACTGCGGGTATGAACCGCATGCTCTAGCCAACTGAGCTATGCCGCCATATTCTTTTGTTTGGTGCCGTTCCCTTGACGGCTTGCTTAGTATAGCGCGGGAACCGGTGTTTGTCAACAACTTTTTTCAACTTTTTTAAAAATCTTTTTCCGGCTCTTTTTCCGCTGCTTTCCGGCCGTTTGCTGTTGCCTTTTGCGCAGGAAAAAGATACAATAAATATATAATGAGAATACTGTGCATATGGAGAGAATACAATGGCAAAATCGGAATTTATCGAAGCCGGGCGCATCAACAACACCCACGGCATCGCCGGGGAGCTCCGTGTTGAGGTGTGGCTGGATAGCCCCGAGTTTATGAAAAAGTTCAAACGCCTCTTTATCGGCGGCAGGGAATACCGGCTGGAGAGCGCCAAGCTCCACAAGGGCGGTCTGATCGTCCGCTTTGAAGGCATCACGGATGTCAATTCTGCCATGCCGTTTAAGGGCAAAACGGTCTACATCGCCCGGGAGGATGCCCATCTGCCGGCCGGCGGCTACTTCCTGCAGGAGATCATCGGTGCCTCGGTGGTCGATGAGCAGGGCAACGAAGTCGGCACGCTGAAGGAGATCGTCGAGTCTCCCGCGTCAAATATCTATGTTGTGCAGGGCAAACAGGGGCACCTGATCCCCGCCGTTCCCGAGTTTATCCTGCATACCGATGCCGAGGCCGGCATCATCACGGTCCGCCTGATCGAGGGTATGTAATTGCGGCCGGGAAGAGAATAAGCGGGGGAAAAAAGCTATGCGAATCGATATCATGACTCTGTTTCCCGAGACCGTGAACGCCGTGCTCCATGAGAGCATTATCGGCCGTGCGGCGAAGAAGGGAATTGTGGAGATCAACTGCCTGCAGATCCGGGATTTTACCGAGAATAAGCAGATGCAGGTGGATGACTACCCCTACGGGGGCGGTTGGGGCTGCGTGATGATGGCGCAGCCGCTGAAATCCTGCCTGGACAGTATCCGGGCACAGACAGCCGGG
Source organism: Candidatus Limivicinus sp. (assembly GCA_045599525.1). Classification (GTDB taxonomy): domain Bacteria; phylum Bacillota; class Clostridia; order Oscillospirales; family Oscillospiraceae; genus Limivicinus. The sequence continues at coordinate 4,649 of JAZRWD010000121.1, forward strand.
ATGCGTACCCGCGTCATCTATATGTCCCCGCAGGGGAAGACCTATACCCAGCAGACGGCAAAGCGCCTGAAGCAGGACTACGACCACCTTGTGCTGGTCTGCGGCCATTATGAAGGCATCGACGAGCGCTTTATCGAAGACTGCGTGGACGAGGAGATCTCCCTGGGCGACTTTGTGCTGACCGGCGGGGAGATCGCCGCCATGGCCGTGGCCGATTCCGTCTGCCGCCTGGTTCCGGGTGTGCTTTCCGATGAGCAGTGCTACACCGGGGAGAGCCACTGGGACGGTCTTCTCGAATATCCGCAGTATACCCGCCCGGAGGTCTGGGAGGGGCGTGCGGTTCCCGAGGTGCTCCTGCAGGGCAACCACGAGCGTGTCGAGCGTTGGCGCCGGAAGGAGCAGCTGCGCCGTACAAGGGACAAGCGTCCGGACATGTTCGAGAAGCTTCAGCTGGCCGATGACACCGACAGGCAGCTTCTGGCTGAGCTGCAAAAGGAAGCCGGGCGAATGAAGCTGACGCAGGCGCCCGTCTGCCGCACGGCAGCGGAAGAGGACCTTGCCTTTGTGCAGGAGATCCTGCACGCGGCGGCCAAACGGCTGAAAAAGTACCGTACCGATGAACCGGGCATACAGGCCGCCGAGACGGAAGAACTGCAAGGGGAACAGGAGCGGGGAACACTGCAGCTCCTGCTGCATGGCGAAGAGATGGCCGGTGCCTTCACGCTGGCGGGTGAAACGGTAGCTGCCTACGATACGATCGCGGACGGCCGCTGGTCCGATGAGCTGCCCTATTGCGTGCTCAGCCGTGCTGTGCTGGCGCCCCAATACCGGGGCAGCGGTGCCGCGGCGCATCTGCTGCGCTGCGCCGAAGAGCTGACCCGTGCCATGGGCCGCAACCGCCTGCGCACGGATGTCAACCGCAAAAACAAACCGATGCAGGCACTCCTGCGCGAAAACGGATACCGTTACCGCGGCAACATCACCGTACAGACTGCCGATGGCAGGGAACAGACCCGCCAGGCCTTTGAGAAAATACTGAAGGATAAAAAATCATGAATCTGACCGATATTAATGAGATCCGGGCACTGCTGTCCCGAAACGGGTTCCGCTTTTCCAAGTCCCTGGGGCAGAACTTCCTGATCGATGCCTCCGTCCCGCGCGACATTGCCGAGGCTTCGGGAGCAGACGACAAGACCGGCGTCCTGGAGATCGGCCCGGGTGTCGGCTGCCTTACCGAACAGCTGGCCCTCCGTGCCGCCAGGGTCGTGTCCATTGAGCTGGACAACGATCTGCGTCCGGTCCTGGCCGAAACGCTGGCACCGTATCCGAACACCGAGGTGGTCTTTGGCGACGCCCTGAAGACCGACCTGCCCGCCCTCGTCGCGGATAAGCTGGCAGGCCTGCGCCCCGTGGTGTGTGCCAACCTGCCGTATAATGTGACCAGCCCTGTGCTGACCGCAATTCTGGAGGCCGGTTGCTTTGAGACGGTCACCGTCATGATCCAGCGGGAAGTGGCCCGCCGCATCTGCGCAAAACCGGGCACGGCGGAGTACGGTGCCTTCGGCATCTTTGTCAACTGGCACTGCGAGACGGAGCTGCTGTTTGATGTTCCTCCGTCCTGCTTCACTCCGCAGCCAAAGGTGACCTCCAGCGTCATCCGCCTGACCCGCCGGACAACGAAGCCGGCAGCCGTGAACGACGAAAAGCTTCTTTTCCGTGTCATCCGCGCGGCCTTTAATCAGCGCCGCAAGACCCTTCCGAACGCCCTGGCCTCCGGCATTACCGAGATCCCCAAGGCGCGTCTGGAAGAGGCCGTCGTTGCCTGCGGCTTTGACCCCCGAATCCGCGGCGAAGTACTACATATTGAGGATTTTGCTAAACTGGCAGACAAAATAGGGGAGTACATTGCGGCAAATTTGGCATAAATTCTGCATAAATTCTGCTTGCCATTCTGTGGTAAAAATGATAATATAACCAAAGCTCACTGTATGCTTTTGCATACAGTCGGCTTATTTCCCTGTTAGTTCAAATTTCATATAAGAAAGGAACCTAAAATGAGCAAAAAGTACGTTTACCTTTTCTCCGAAGGCAATGCCTCGATGCGCGAACTTCTTGGCGGCAAGGGTGCAAACCTCGCTGAGATGACCAAGATCGGCCTGCCTGTTCCCCAGGGCTTCACTGTTACCACTGAGGCTTGCACTCAGTACTATGAAGACGGCCGTCAGATCAACGACGAAATCATGGCTGAGGTCATGGAGTATGTCGAAAAGATCGAAGCCATCAACGGCAAAAAGTTCGGCGATCTGCAGAACCCGCTGCTCGTTTCTGTCCGTTCCGGTGCCCGCGCTTCCATGCCCGGCATGATGGACACCATCCTGAACCTCGGTCTGAATGACGATGTTGTTGCTGCTATGATCGCAGGCAACCCCGACCCGAAGTTCGAGCGTTTCGTATATGACTCCTATCGTCGTTTCATCCAGATGTTCTCCGACGTCGTTATGGAAGTTGGCAAGAAGTACTTCGAGCAGCTCATCGACAAGATGAAGGAAGAGCGCGGCGTTGTATTCGACGTAGAGCTCACCGCAGCTGACCTCAAGGAACTGGCCACCCAGTTCAAGGCTGAGTACAAGAACCAGCTCGGCGAAGACTTCCCGTCCGACCCGAAGACCCAGATGAAGGAAGCCATCAAGGCTGTTTTCCGTTCCTGGGACAACCCCCGTGCAAACGTCTACCGTCGTGACAACGACATCCCCTACAGCTGGGGCACCGCAGTTACCGTTATGCCCATGGTATTCGGCAACCTGAACGAGAACTCCGGCACCGGTGTTGCCTTTACCCGTGACCCCGCCACCGGCGAGAAGAAACTCATGGGCGAGTTCCTGACCAACGCACAGGGCGAAGACGTCGTTGCAGGCGTTCGTACCCCAATGCCCATCGCTCAGATGGAAGAGAAGTTCCCCGAAGCATATGCACAGTTCACCGCTGTCTGCGCAACTCTGGAGAACCACTATCACGATATGCAGGACATGGAGTTCACCGTCGAGAACGGCAAGCTCTACATGCTCCAGTGCCGCAACGGCAAGCGTACCGCTCAGGCAGCTCTCAAGATCGCATGCGACCTCGTTGACGAAGGCATGATCGATGAGAAGCAGGCTGTTCTTATGATCGACCCGCGTAACCTCGACACTCTGCTGCACCCGCAGTTCGATGCTGCTGCCCTTAAGAAGGCACAGGCAATCGGCAAGGGCCTCGGCGCTTCCCCCGGCGCAGCCTGCGGCAAGATCGTCTTCACTGCTGACGACGCTGTTGCTTCCAAGGCACGCAAGGAAAAGTGCGTTCTGGTCCGCCTCGAGACCTCTCCGGAAGACATCACCGGCATGAAGGCTGCAGAAGGCATCCTGACCGTTCGCGGTGGCATGACCTCTCACGCTGCAGTTGTTGCCCGTGGTATGGGCGAGTGCTGCGTCTCCGGTTGCGGCGAAATCAAGATGGACGAAGAGAACAAGCAGTTCGAGCTGGCAGGCAAGGTCTTCCACGAGGGCGACTTCATCTCCATCGACGGCACCACCGGCTGCATCTATGACGGCATCATCCCCACTGTTGATGCTTCCATCTCCGGCTACTTCGGCCGCATCATGGCATGGGCTGACAAGTATCGTCAGATCGGTGTCCGCACCAATGCTGACACTCCGAAGGATGCTGCAAAGGCACGTGAACTCGGCGCAGAAGGCATCGGCCTGACCCGTACCGAGCATATGTTCTTCGAAGCAGACCGTATCGCTGCATTCCGTGAAATGATCTGCGCAGAGACCAAGGAAGAGCGCGAAGCTGCTCTTGCCAAGATCATGCCCTATCAGCAGAACGACTTTGAGAAGCTCTACGAGGCTCTCGAAGGCACTCCTGTTACCATCCGCTTCCTCGATCCTCCTCTGCACGAGTTCGTTCCGACCGAAGATGCAGACATCGAGATCCTGGCCAAGGCTCAGGGCCGTCCGGTCGAATACATCCGCAACCTCGTCAACAGCCTGCATGAAGTCAACCCGATGATGGGTCACCGTGGCTGCCGTCTGGCTGTCACCTATCCGGAAATCGCTGTTATGCAGACCCGTGCTGTCATCCGTGCAGCTATCAAGGTCCAGCAGAACCACCCGGATTGGAACGTTGTTCCCGAAATCATGATCCCGCTGACCTCCGAACTCAAGGAGTACAAGTACGTTAAGAAGTTCGTCGTCGAGACCGCTGATGAAGAAATCGCAGCAGCCGGCGTCAGCATCAAGTACCAGGTTGGCACCATGATCGAAATCCCGCGTGCAGCTCTCACCGCTGACGAAATCGCAGCAGAGGCAGACTTCTTCTGCTTCGGCACCAACGACCTTACCCAGATGACCTTCGGCTTCAGCCGTGACGATTCCGGTAAGTTCCTCAATGCTTACTACGATACCAAGATCTTTGAGAACGATCCCTTCGCCCGTCTGG
>JAZRWD010000122.1:0-2213 GCA_045599525.1 Candidatus Limivicinus sp.
GAGCTGAATATCCTGCCACATTATCAGCTTTCACGGGGAAGCGTAAAGGACGGCCTTCCCTTATATGAGAGCATCATTATCCCGGATAGCGTCGGCCATCCATTTTTGTGCTTGCCGGATGGAAGTTTTGTGATGGAAACCGATGGTAATCAGCAGATCTTCGGCGAGCATCATTGGGTAAAAAACGGTTTGCTGGATTGACGCAGAAGCGGGATGCTCTCGTGAAAACGGCATTCATATCGTCAAAAAAGCGATGCTGCAGTCTGTTTGCACTGCAGCATCTGTGTTTTTATTCCGTGCTTTGTTTCTAAAAAATTCATATTAGCCCCAAATCAATAGCCTTGAATTGTGGTCGTTCCTGCAGTATAATACCATATCATGTGATAACTGAAAAATGCAATCACAAAGAAAAGGAGATTCATATGATTTCAGTTTGGAAAAGATCACTTGCTGTGTTTCTTATTCTGCTGATGTGCTTTGCTACACTGCCTTTTGCTGCTTTTGCGGAAGAGACAATTCCTGTCGAGTTCGCAGACGTCGCAGAAGATAATGCTGAAGATCAGCAGGACAGCATGATGAATGAAGAGCTCCCCGGAGAGGCGGAACCTGAACCGGAAACAGACCCGATTCCATTCCCTGAGGAGGAAGAAACGCCGATCGCCGAACCTGCTCCGGAACAGCCCCCTGTAGAGACCCCGCCAGTAGATCACAAGGTCGTGTTCCGCTCTGCAGAGACCGGTAAAGCTGTTGCGGTACAGGTCGTGCGCGGTGGTAGCCGTGCTTGGTATGTTCCGGTTGAAGCAGAAGGCTTTGTTTTCTGCGGCTGGTTTACGGCACGCGAAAATGGTGAACCTTATGACTTCAGCCTGACCCTCGATAAGGACATGACGCTCTATGCAATCTGGGCCCCAATACCGGAACCGGAAAACGATTGGGAGCTTGCAGAGCTGACAAAAGAAGCGGCAAAGCAGGCAGAAACCGGTATTCCGTGTGATGAAGACCTGGAAGATATGGTCCGTCCTGCGGAATATGAACCTGTTGAGGTTTTCCCAAAGAAAGATGACAATGAACCCGAAGAAGATGTGATCATCCCGGCAATCGTTGTCATTCTTGAGAAGGATAAGAATCAGGAAAACGATGGTGAAGAGAGCGAACCGGTTAACACGGAAGCTTCCGCTCCGGAGATGGAGACGAACACAGAAACAGAAGCTCCTGATTCCGAATCGGTTATTTCTTCTGAGGTACCCAGCGTTTCTGTAGAACCCGAACAAGGCGCAGAAACCGAACAGGCCCCGGAGGAGACGGTTCCGGAGCAAGCCGGCGAGTTTACAGTTGAGGAAAACGTTTCCAACGACCAGCAGTATGTTGGAGAGCCTGCAACGGAGTATACCGTAGTATTTAACGCAAACGGCGGTACCGGTAATATGCCCAATCAGGCTATTCCTGTTGACCAGAGCGTAACGCTGACGATGAATTCCTTTATCCGACCGGGTTATTCGTTCCTTGGTTGGGCAAAGGATGCTTCTTCCGGAACCGTTCAGTACTACAATGGCCAGAACATGTTCAATGAGGCAGAAGCCGGTGCTGTTCTGACACTTTATGCCGTCTGGACACCGATCCATTATACCGTTCAGTTTGATGCCAATGGTGGTACCGATGGCTACATGGCCCCACAGAGCTTTACCGGTGGCAGCGCACAGGCGCTTGCCACAAATGCATATAGCTGGTCCGGTCATAAATTCCTTGGCTGGGCGCGTCAGAAGGATGCAACCGTAAAAGAGTATGGCGATGGGGATACGGTGCAGGACCTCTCGGTAACCGAGGGTGAAGTAATAACGCTTTACGCGGTATGGACAAATTCTTATGACATCGTGTTCAATCCCAGTGCATCCGGTGTCAGCGGAACAATGGCAAATCAGACGATTCTTGTCGGAAATACCGTAAAGCTGACTTCGAATGCCTATTCCAGAACTGGCTATACGTTCAAAGGATGGAGCTTAACTGCCGGTTCAACAACGGTTAATTTCAATGACGGGGACATTGCCCCTGCCGGTGAAGCCGGTCAGGTCATTAATCTGTATGCTGTGTGGAAAGCCAATACCTGCACCGTGATCTATAACGGCAATGGTGCCACTTACGGTTCCATGAGCAACCAGACATTTAATTTTGCCCCGACATCGCAGAATCTGACATCGAATGCCTTCCAGCGTACA
>JAZRWD010000123.1:0-5559 GCA_045599525.1 Candidatus Limivicinus sp.
GTACTGAGCATATGTTCTTTGAAGCAGACCGTATTGCTGCATTCCGTGAAATGATCTGCGCAGAGACCGCTGAAGAGCGTGAGGCTGCACTTGCCAAGATCATGCCGTATCAGCAGGGCGACTTTGAGAAGCTGTATGAAGCTCTCGAAGGCACTCCTGTTACCATCCGCTTCCTCGATCCTCCTCTGCATGAGTTCGTTCCGTCCTCCGATGAAGACATCGAGCTCCTCGCAAAGGCTCAGGGTCGTCCGGTTGAGTACATCCGCAACCTGATCGTTGGTCTCCACGAAGTTAACCCGATGATGGGTCACCGTGGCTGCCGTCTGGCTGTTACCTATCCTGAAATCGCTGTTATGCAGACCCGTGCCGTTATCCGTGCTGCTATCAACGTTCAGAAGAATCATCCTGAATGGAACGTCAAGCCCGAAATCATGATTCCGCTGACCTCCGAAGTTAAGGAATACAAGTACGTTAAGAAGTTTGTCGTCGAAACTGCTGAAGAAGAAATCAAGGCTGCCGGCGTTGAACTCAAGTACGAAGTCGGTACTATGATCGAGATTCCGCGTGCAGCTCTTACTGCTGACGAAATCGCAGCTGAAGCTGACTTCTTCTGCTTCGGCACCAACGACCTTACCCAGATGACCTACGGCTTCTCCCGTGACGACGCTGGCAAGTTCCTTGGCTACTACTACGACGCAAAGATCCTGGAGAACGACCCGTTCGCACGTCTCGACCAGGTTGGCGTTGGCAAGCTCATGAAGATGACCCTGTCCCTTGGCAAGCCGGTCAATCCCGCACTCCACTGCGGCATCTGCGGCGAGCACGGCGGCGATCCCACCTCTGTTGAGTTCTGCCACAACATCGGCCTCGACTATGTCTCCTGCAGCCCGTTCCGCGTTCCCATCGCACGTCTGGCAGCAGCACAGGCCGCTATCAAGAACCCCCGCGCCTAATCGCGTAGGTCGTTTCTGATCGGATAAAATAATCAGAATCCCCGGCTTCTTCGGAAGTCGGGGATTTTTGTTGATGCACTGTGCGCTCGGTGCATGCAATATATTCATATTCTGCGCTGCCCGCGTTTGTCGGTTTTTGTTGCTGCGCCCGTTTTGTTGTGTGAAAAAATAAGAAGAGTCCGGACTCGTTGGAGTCCGGACTCTTTATCTTTCTGCACTCTGCCATCCCATACGGGACACGGTAGGCTCAGGGGGGAACCAGGCCAGGCCGGACAGGTGACTTCAGAAAGCAATTTCTCTCTCCCAATCTCTCAATCAGGATGCAGCTATTTTAGCACAAATTTTTGAAATGTCACGATGGGATTTTGGACAAAAATTGCGGCCAATTGCCTGCGGAACCGTAACGAAATGTGCAGACTGACCAAAAATCCATCGCAGTTTTGATGGAAAATTACCAAAAACAGGAGAGCTTCAAAACGAACAGTGAAGAAGAGACAGAATAGTGTAAAGATAAGAAGATACAGAATAGCGTAAAGAAGAGGCTGTAAGCGGAAAACCGTTTACAGCCTCGGAAGACCTGGTATTCAATTTGTCTGTTTTGATGGTTTGCCGGGCGAACGCCTCAGCGTGCGATGTGCAGGATATCGTCACAGTACAGCGCGGGGATGAAAATGGGTTCGCCATTGTTATCCACGCCGTAGCTGCCTTCGTATTCCCAGCGGACAGAAAGCGGCAGGTCGGAGCTTTCGCCGGCGGCGAGGTTAACATTGAAGGTGCAGCTTCCCATATCGGTTTCTCGCAGGCCGCCTTCGGTAATTTTGATGGCGGGGGAGCGCATATCTTTCTTTTCACTGTTCAGGGTTACGATGAGCGGCCGCGCGACGGTTTCCAGACTGTAGGAAGTCAGCGTCATGTTTACCGTTACTTCGACCATCGAAGCGGATACGGTCTTTACTGACCAGTCAGAGGTGAGGTACAGCCAGCCACCCTCCATGGACTTGCAGCTGCCGGACGCAATCTCCTGGCCGTAGGTGACGATCGGTGTGGGTTCCGGTGTGGGCTCAGGGATGGGTGTGGGCGCAGGCGTAGGTGTGGGAGCCGGTGTGGGCGTGGGTTCCGGTGTGGCCAAAGCGGCAAGGGTAGCTTCGTGTTCGGCCTGTTCTTCGGCAATACGGGCAGCCTCCTGCTCCTGCAGAATCACTTCCTGCTCCTGTCGGTAGCGGAGGGAGGCCTGGCTGGCATACATATAGCCAAACGCGGCGATTCCGGCGAACAAAAGGATGACCAGCACAACGAGAAAACCGGTTCGGGTCTTCTTCCTGGTTTTTTTCTTCATAAGGGATCTCCTGGAAATTCGGTAGTATACGTTTCAAAATCGGTGCTTCTTCAACGCATTCCTAAGCATTATACACTATTTTTCCGAGAAAAGATAGTTCTTTTCTTTCATGTCCTTTTCCCGGGCGCATACGGTGGCTCTAACAGGGCTTCTGCAGCTTTTTCTTGCGAAAGGGCGGGGTATGACGCTATAATACACGGGACACTGCAGCCGGGCGCACCGACCCACACACAGGGCTTCCCCGGTAATTTTGCAGCATTACTGAATACAGGAGAACAGAAAATTGGTTGTTCATTATTCCTATTGTCCGCTCTGCGGGCAGAAGCTTGGCCTTCGTTCTGCAGGGGATGACGGCATGGTGCCCTATTGCGAATCCTGCGGCCAAATGTGGTTCGACAGCTTCAGCTCCTGCGTAATCGTTCTTACCTTTAATTCCCGTCATGAGGTGCTCATGACGCTGCAGCCCCATCTCACGCTGCAGCACTGGGTGTTTACTTCAGGCTTTATCACCCCCGGTGAAAGTGCGGAGCAGGCTGCCGCACGCGAGGTGAAGGAGGAGCTGGGTATCAATCTGGAGCGTGTGGAAAGCGCCGGCACCTACTGGTTTGCCCGTGGCGGCATGCTGATGCACGCCTTTTTGGGCTATACCTCCTCGGATGACTTTACGCTCTCGGAAGAGGTCCGGGAGGCGGAATGGTGTGATGTCTGGCGCGCCGCCGAAAAAATGGGCCCTGTGCGGCCCCGTGTTGCGGATTACTTTATGATGAAAGAGTTTGTCACGCGCTATCAGCTCTGTGACTGGCGCACGCTCTGGCCCGGCCAGGAGATCACCTGAGCGCGGAGCATGCAGAAAGGGGAATAGAACAATGGAAAAGACTTTTCCGGCACTCACCAAAAAGCTGGGCTTCGGCTGCATGCGGTTGCCGATGAAGGACGGGGAGATAGACCTGCCGCAGTTTTCCGCGATGATCCGCTATTATCTGGACGCGGGCTTCTGCTATTTTGACACGGCCCACCCCTATCACGGCGGCAAAAGCGAAACCGCCATCCGCGCCTGCCTGACTTCGCAGTACCCGCGGGATGCTTACCTCCTGACGGATAAGCTTACCGGTTATTTCTTCAAAACGCAGGAGGATATCCGTCCGCTGTTTGAAAAGCAGCTCGCTCTCTGCGGGGTCGATTATTTTGACTTTTATCTGATGCATTCCCAGGGGAAGGACAACTATCCCCATTTCCGGGCATGCCGCGCCTACGAAACCGCTCTGGAGCTGAAAGCCGAGGGAAAGATCCGGCATTTTGGTATCTCCTTCCACGACACCGCCGAGGTGCTGGAGCAGATCCTCCTGGATTACCCGCAGATCGAGGTCGTGCAGATCCAGCTCAATTATGTGGACTATGACGACCCGGCCGTGCAGAGTGCAAAGCTTCTGGAGGTCTGCCGCCGTTTCGGCAAACCGGTTATCGTGATGGAGCCGGTCAAGGGCGGCAGTCTGGCTGTCCTCCCGGAGGATGCGCGCAGCGTGTTTGCGGCACTGCAGGGGGGCAGCCCTGCGGAGTATGCCATCCGCTTTGCTGCCGGTTGCGACGGGGTCATGCTGGTCCTCTCCGGTATGAGTGACCTGGCCCAGCTGCAGGAGAATATCGGCTATATGGGCGATTTCCACCCGCTGGATACTGCGGAGAAGGCGGCGGTCGAGGAAGTCTGCCGTATCTTCCGTTCCAAGAATGTCATTCCCTGCACCGGCTGCCGCTACTGCACGCCGGGCTGCCCGAAGGGCATTTCCATTCCGGACCTCTTCGCCTGCATGAACAACAAGACCCTTTTCGGTGGCTGGAACGCAGATTTTTATTACAACGATGTGCACACCCTGAACGGCCGCAAGGCCTCCGATTGCCTCCGCTGCGGCCGCTGTGAGGCAGCCTGCCCCCAGCACCTGCCCATCCGCCGCCTGCTGCAGGATGTCGCGGCGACCTTTGAAAAACCCGCCGGCCACGGCAAGTGAGCTTGTCACTCTTTTTCACCGAAATGAAAAGCTTATGAGGTGGAAATCCAATAAGCCCTTTTGTATAATTATTCAGTCCAAAATGATACTATGAGCAGAAAAAGGAGTATAAAATGGAAATTCTGTCTACGATCGGCAACTGGGCCGCATCGACCGGCCTCAAGATCATCATTGCCCTCGCCATCCTCTATGTGTACTTTAAGGTCATCAAGAACGTGACCGCCAAGCTTGACGAGACTCTCAGCAAAAACGACAAGCTGGACCGTACCTTAACCAAGACCCTCATCTACCTCGCCAAGGTCGGCCTGGAAGTCGTCGTTGTCATCTGCCTGGTGGGCTACCTCGGCATCGATACCAGCGGCCTGGCAGCCCTGGTTGCTTCCCTCGGCGTCTGTGTTGGCCTGGCTGTGAACGGTGCCCTCAGCAACCTCGCCGGCGGCGCCCTCATCCTGCTGACCCGTCCGTTCAAAATCGGTGACTATATCTCCGCCCAGGGCTTTGAAGGCACTGTCGAAGATATCCAGATCATCAGCACCAAGATCAGCACGGTGGACAATAAGGTCGTCTACCTGCCCAACGGCAGCCTCTCCTCCGGCACCATCGTCAACTTCTCCGAGAAGGACCTGCGCCGTGTCGACCTCGAGTTCTCCGTCGCCGGCAACGACCCCGTTAAGGTCCGCGACATCATCCTCGGTGTCTGCAGCGCCCATGAAAAGGTCCTGCAGGATCCGGCCCCCTTTGCCCGCATCTCCGATTACGGCAAGGGCAACGGTGTCCGCTTCACGGTCCGTTCCTGGTGCAAGGGTGCGGATTACTGGGATGTCTACTTCGACCTGCTCTCCGGCATCAACAATGCCTTTGACGCCAATGGCATCGTCATTCCGTTCAACCAGCTCGACGTCCACATCAAAAACAACTGATTCCCTGCAGCTCTGCTCCGTCAGCGGGCACACTGCTCTTTGCCGCCTCCGGTCCGGTGCCGGGGGCGGTAATGCTAGCCGTGGCGGGCACGCGAACCCCGCCTACCGGGCAAATACCGATTTCAGAGAGGAAATGCTATGTACGAACTCATACAGCTTGCCGAAAATACCTTTTACATGGATTGCCCGTCTAAGGTGGGCTTTTACCGCCTCATCGGGGACGAGGTCGTCCTGATCGACTCCGGCAGCGACAAGGACGCGGCCAAAAAGGTGAAGAAGATCCTCGATTCCCAGGGCTGGAAGCTGCGGGCAATCTATAACACCCATTCCCACGCGGACCATATCGG
>JAZRWD010000124.1:0-6793 GCA_045599525.1 Candidatus Limivicinus sp.
AGCAGCCGTCGGCTGCGGGGTTGCTGCCGGCGGGGGTGTTAATGCTGCCGTCGGCTGTGGGGTCGGCGCGGGCTGCAGAGCGCCGTTGGGGTCCTGTGCACCTGCGTCAGGCTGTGCGGCAGCACCGGGGTCAGAGGTATCCGGCTCCTGCGCGCCGGGTACCGACGGGTCTGCTCCACTCTCGGGCGGCTGCAGGTCAGCACTGCCGTTTTCGGGCGGGGCCGGCTCGGGACTGCCGCCTGTCAGGCCGGGGTCTGCGGGTGCAGAGGCTGCCGGCTGCGGGTCAGGCATTTCTCCTCCCTCCATTGCAGAAAGAGGGTTCGCAAATTCTGCAGCGCTCATGATGGTGTCCGGCAGGCGGACGACCTGCACACCGGTCCCGTCAAAGGCCCCGGGGGCCACGGCATTGACCGGGTCGCCCGCAATGTGCGAGGGGATGGTGACCTCGGTCTCGCGGCCGAAATAGCCGGTGATAGTAACGGAATGGTCCGTCACGATATAGGTAAAGTAGCCCTCGGTATAGTCGGCATGTGCCGGAAGACGCAGGGCAAGCAGCAGGAGCAGAAACATCGCTGCTGTACGACATGTTTTTCTCAAGGGGGTGTGCCTCCTGGGTCAGGGGAGTGTGACGTCGTCCACGTCATTTCCGTACTCCAGACCCGTTTCCGGATTGATGTTGGACGCGATCACGATGTCGGTCAGGGCATCTGCATCAAGCGGGATGACCTCCATCGTCGGTGGAACAAAGTGCTTTTTTCCTTGTGGTGCCTCGCCTTGTGCGGGGCAGGCCGGCTGCACCGCGCTGTAATCCTGCTTCTCATTTCTGCGGAAGATGTTCATGTCGTGTGTTCTCCTTCTTCTCACCTTTCTTCGCCTGTTCCGGCACTCAATCCGCTGCGGTGCCGGCCGACAGACTGTTCCAGGAGCCTGTGCAGACCTCGGTATACAGGGTCTGCTGGTCACCCGTCGTCTCATTCTTCACCATGAGATAGCCACGGACGGCGATGGATGTGTCTTCTTTGCCGGTCACCCCGATATTCAGCGTGTAGATGCCGTTTGCCAACCGGTCGGCGGAGGTCGTCTGTATAACGTTTTCTCTGCCCAGGACCATGTCCGCGGGATCAAATACCGACACGCTGTACAGGACACCGTGCTGGAGCAGAGTCCAGCCCTCCGGCACACTGCGGGAAATACTGTAGGAGACCTTGTGCTGTGCACCATCGGTAAAGGCCGTGTAGCCCGTAAGGGCGATGGAGGGCTGTGCGTCAGGCGTTTCGGCCGTGGTCCCGTAAATGGCGTAGACGGTCTGGTTGCCGTTCACCGGGAAATAACAGGCGGCAGTATAGCCGAGGACCTTTGTCCCCTCTGCATCGGCCGCCCAGCAGAGGAAGGTCCGTGTGTTCGTGCTCTCCAGCGGGAGACGGAGGAAGACGCTCTGGCCAAGGCGAAGGTCCGCATTCTGCACAGCGTCCGCTTCCCGTACCGTCCTGTCGATGACCGGCATCACCGTGACGGTATAGCGCTCTTCATTGGCCGCATAGACCGGCTTCAGAATCAGAGAGGAGGTTCCTTCCCGAATGGCCGCACAGATTGATTCTACCGTTGCCCGATCATTTGTACCTTCAAGGGCCCAGTACAGGAAGGTATAGCCCAGCTTTGACGGGCCCTGGGGCAATTTCGGAATACCTGAGCAGTCCGAACCCCAGGTGCCGCTCTGCATGACCTGGCCGAACTCACTTTCAAAAATCACGACGGCGTAGTGCACATCTCCGTCAGAAAGCCCTTTTGCCGCCACAGCACGAAGGCTGGTGTCGGTCACCAGGGTGAAGGTATAATCCTTGTCGCGGCTCATGATCTTATAGGAACCGTTGACCCAATAGAGGAAGCCATCCCCTACATAGCTCACCGTAACGTTTTCCCCTGCAGGGAGCCGCTGTGCATATTCGCTGAGCTTGAGCGCATCCTGGACCTTGAAATAGCCGTTGTTCGCGCTCACCTCAAGCTGCAGGCCGGCGACGGGTACAAAGCGGGCCGTCAGTTCGGTAGTCGTCGAGGTCAGGGTAATCTCGCAGGTCAGGTCACTGCCCACAAGGGTATCGCCGTTATACCAGCCGCAGAATTCATATCCATCCACGGGGGAAGCTGATATTGTGACGCTCTGCCCTATCACGGCAATGCCCGCGCCACCGCCTACGAGATGGGAGACGCTTGTACCATTGCCCGCATCGGATGTCAGCGCCACGGTGCAAAGCTCACCCCGGCAGGCATCGCAGAGACCATCCTTGTCGGCATCGGCATGGGAACAGTTGTTCGGGTCGGGTAGAATGTCGATATCAAGGAAAAGAATAGGGAGCAGACGATCCAACTCTATATCTTTGCTGTCGCTGTCATAGGCCCAGACACTGACGCCGTAGGCATAGACCTTTTGGTTGAGTTCATTCTCCGTCACCGCATAGGTCTCCGTAAAGGAAAAACTCCGCCGTCTGGCGATTTCGTTCTGTTCTAAAGGCTTGGAGCCCGGGTGAGAGATGTTGTCGTTTACCAAAAAATCCAGCTTTGCCAAGCCGGTATTGTATACTGTAACCGTAAAGGTGATGGTCTCACCGGGGTGGGCAACATCTCTGTCGGCTTCGATTAGCAGTTCAAAGTATCCCTCCGGACTCGTGACCTGGGTGTGCTTTGCTGCCGTGCTGCTCAGGACACTGTCAGAGGCGGCGTTCACTATTTGGCCTTCGACCGCGGCGGATGTCTCGCCGGCAGGTTCCCCTTCGGCGGGTGGTTCCCCTTCCCCAGATACATCTTGCGTTTCGGGCACTTCCGGAGGCACAGCCTCCGCAGGGTCTGCATTTTCTTCCGCCCCTGTTTCGGCCGGCTTCTCTTCCCCTGCCGTTTCTCCGTTTTCGCCGTCGGCAGGCAGTTCTTCTGCCGCCGCCCAGTTCTCTGTTTCTTCAAGCGGGGCAGGCTCACCTGCTTCGGCCGGGAGCGTCTCCTGCAGTTGGGCTTCCGCCTCGCTGGAAAATTCCTCTTCGCCGCCCGCAAAGGCTGCAGAAGGCAGCTGGAGCAAAGCCAGGCTCAGCACCAGGATTATGGAAAGAACTCGAACTCGCATGGGATATTCCTCCGATGATTGTTGAATGTCTCGTGATTGAATCGATTGACTCTATTGGATCTATGGTAATCCAGGATACGGCCTGCCGTTTTGCCAGCCGTACGCCCGCGCAATTGGTAGTATTTCACTGCTTTGTGCGCTTCAATTCAAGCAAAAATGTACTGTCTCTTGCCGAAAAAGCAGGCAGCCACAATTGCAGCCGCCTGTTCCGGTCATGTTATTCTTCAGGCACTTCTGTTAGTTCCCCGTCAGCGGCTTCGCCGACGCCTGTATCCGCCCCTTGATCTGTGGCATCATTGTCTCCGGCTTCTGCGGCAGAATCACTATCCTCCGGCAGAGCCTCTTCTCCGTCAGGTTCTGATTCTGTTCCCGGCTCATCTGCCAGTCCGTCATTCACGCCATCCTGCATTCCATCTTCCACGGTTTCATTCTCTTCATCAGGCGTCGCAGTTGCCGCGGGCGGAGCCTGCTCCGGAACGACCGCAATGTCGGGATTGAACAGTGGCGTAGTCGGCCCAAGCATCGTCATGGCAGCAATATCCTCCGGGTCAAGGCCGTGATAGGGGTCCTGCACCAGCTCATAGACATATGTCGTGTCCTTGTTGTGCACCTGTCCGTTGCCGAAAAGGAAGGCCAGGCAAGCCAGCTTGACTGAACCATGGCCGGTCTCGTCACAGTAGATTTCAAAGGCACGCGGGTTGTTTTCCCGAATCACCTCAAAAAGACTATTCCGGAACCGCTTCAGCTCTGAACTCTTGAAGCGGATGATATGGGCCGCCTTTGCCTCCCAGAAGTCTTCCCGCTCGGTATAAGCGATGCCGTCGCAGTCAATAAAATAATCCCGTTCCGGGTCACAGAGATTCAGAAAGAGTTCAAATCCGTACGGGCTCTGGCCGCTGTAGGCGATAATATAGACCGTTGCTTCGGGGTACTTTTCCCGCGCCCGCGCCAGCCAGTCACTGTAGCCGTTCGTGCGGTAATCTGCCCGGGCATAGATCTGCCCGTACCAGTCCAGTCCTTCCTGCATCCAGCCCGCATCCGTCTCATTCACGGTCAGGAACAGGACGATAGCTTCAATATTCGTATCTTCTGTTTTCTCCGCCTCTGCACAAGCTGATGGAAGAGCACTCAACAATAGCACTGACAGGAGCGTCAGACTGATTATTTTTCTCCACAGCTGCGCAAAACGAATTGACTTATATGGCCTTCTCACTCAGTGGAACCTCCCCCGTCTGCTGACTTTTTGGTATAGTATACTCTTCATTTCAGCACAATTGCAAGTTTTTTCCATTGTTTTCCGTCACTTATAGATTTCATTTTGAAGAAGTTTACATTTTTTATATTTATCTGATGTTTTCCCAATTAGGGGCCGGTTTTCTGTTAACGCTGGCGCCTGTCTCCGGTTTATTTCGCCCCTTTGGCATCAAACACCGCGAGGATGGGAATGGTCGAGAGGATGAGGGCAAAGCCCAGGATGTCCTCCCAGGTGAAGGCCGTATGAAGAAGCAGGGCCGAAAGGATCACGGAGCCGACCGGCTCTACCGAGGACAGGACCGTGCCCGCCAGAGGGCCGACGATGGTGCACCCCAATTGGTAAAGGCCAAAGGAGAAGACCGTGCCCACCAGGATGACCGTGACCAGGCAGCCGAGAAAGGCCCAGCCATATTGCACGCCGCTGACTGTCCAGGGGTGCAGGATTGCCAGAAGCACAAAGCCCGCAATCAGCATACCCCAGCCGGTGATGCACAGCACACCGCACTCCGCCATCAATTTACGGGGGGAGAGGGTATAAAAGGCAAAGCCTGCTGCGCTCGTCAGGCCCCAGAACAGGGCAAGTGGGCTGATGACCAGGGACCCCAACTGAAAATGGGTGGCACAGACAAAGGCACCCGCCAGCACCAGCAGGGCACAGAGCGCCTGATAGGGCTTCGGGAGTGCCCGGTTCAGGACCGTCGAATACAGAAGGATAAACAGCGGGCTGGTGTAGCACAGGACCGTGGCCAGGGCTGCATTAGAATACTGTATGGAGGAGTAATAGCCATACTGGCAGACAGCGGAGCCCAGCAGGGCAAACAGCAGCAGGGGCTTCAGGTTGCGGCGGTCATGCCAGACGGCAAAGATCTTCTGGCCCGAGAGTGCGGAATACATCAGGAGGACCAGGCCGGCCAGGGTCAGACGATAGGGCACGAGCCAGTTGGCCGTGACACCGTAGCGGGTAAACAGCAGCTGACCGCAGATGCCGCCGACGGCCCAGCAGATACCGCCGGAGATGGTCAGGATATAGCCTTTCAGGGTTTTTGCGTCCATAAGAATGCCTTTCTATGTGTCTTTGCAAAGTTTTTCCCGATTATACGCCTCTGCTGTCGTCTTGCCAACGGAATTTATCAAATTGCTTCAAATTGCTCCGGAAAATTATGGTTGAAAAAAAGCCCGCGGCGTGCTATAGTCCGCGGGCAACAAATACTATCCTTATGGAGCTTTCATGATGAAACTATCCGAAAATGTTAAAATGGATCTGCGGTCCATCCGCCGGACCCTGCTGGAGCTGGTGGCCGGCTGCCTGATCTATTCCCTCAGCATCTCCTGCTTTTATTCGCCTGCCCATCTTCTCGGCGGCGGTGTGACCGGCATTGCGCAGCTCCTGAACTATGAGCTGGGCGTATCGGTCTCCCTGATGATCCTGTTGATCAATATCCCGCTGTTTGTACTGGCGTTTTTCTTCATTGACCGGCGGTTCACCGTGTTCAGCCTGGTGGGCATGTTTACCCTCTCGTTCTTCCTGCAGCTGACTAGCGGTCTGCAGCTTCCGTTCTCCTCACCGCTGACCTCGATTGCGTTGGGCGGTGTGCTGAACGGGCTCGGCCTCGGGCTGGTCTACCGCGGTGAAGCCTCCTGCGGAGGCACGGATATCGTTTCCAAGCTGATGCAGCGCTATTTTGCCGGAAACATGGCCTATACCGGTCTGGCCATGAACGGGGTCATTGTGGGCATCTCTGCTTTGATCTACGGGCTCGACCAGGCCGTGCTCACAATCTGCGCCATGTATGTGTCCAGCCAGGTGACCAGCTATATCATCGACGGCATGGACCACCGCCGTGCGGTCTCGATCATCACCAAGAAGCCTGATGTGGTCGCCAATGCGATCTTTGCCGACCTCAACCGCAGCGCGACAGTGTTTCAGGGCTACGGTGCTTACTCCCATGAGGAGTATCACATGCTTTACTGTGTGATCACCCGCCGTGAGCTGGCCAAGCTGAAGCGCTGTGTGAAGGAATGCGATTCTGAGGCCTTCTTCACCATTACACGGCTGACAGGCGTTTACGGCCACGGCAAAAGCTTCCATTCGATCAACCGGGATATCCAATAAAACAAGCCGCTGACACAGCGGATAACACAATGGCCGAAGCATGGCTGAAGGGCTGCCTTGCGCGCGAAATGCGTACAGGGCAGCCCTTTCTAAATATGATAGGTAAGAAATGTATGTAAGAATAAGAATAGCAGGGCAATAGCTGCCGGACAAAAACAGAGCAGAGATAAAAAAGAACCCAGAAGCCGAAGCTTCTGGGTTTGGTGCGCGAGGCGGGACTTGAACCCGCACGCCCGGAGTGAGCACTAGAACCTGAATCTAGCGAGTCTGCCAATTCCACCACTCGCGCATCTCCTTGGTGCTTGAGTATAATAGCA
>JAZRWD010000125.1:0-3936 GCA_045599525.1 Candidatus Limivicinus sp.
CGCGGGGGAGCCATCTCGACCAGGTGGGCCATCAGGTGCTCTGCACCGGAAGCGGCGCGGGAGTCAGCCCACAGCTGCATGGTGAGGCCGGAGATCATCTGAGCCATGGCCATGGCCTCGTGGTCGATCTCGCCGGTGGCAGCCATCTTGTCGGCAGCGGGACGCATGATGTCCAGTGCGTCCTGAGCGAGGCCGGCGACCATGTCGCAGTAACGCTCGGGGGTGACCATGCAGGCGATCTTCCAGTCGACCAGGGAGATGTACTTGGCCAGGATGTCATTGACGCCGGAGGCGACCAGGCGCAGGGGAGCGCCCTTGACGATGTCCAGGTCGCAGACGACCAGGATGGGAGCGCACATACGGACGGACTTCTTCTGGCCGTTCATGATGGCGGAGCAGATGCTGGCGGTGAAGCCGTCAGAGCTGGCAAGGGTCGGCACAGCGACGAAGGGGATGCCCAGCTTGTAGCCGGGGTATCTGCCGAAGTCCATGATGGTGCCGCCGCCGAAGGCAACGATGCATTCCACGTCCTTGTCGAGCTTGGACATGAAGTCTTCAATGATGACATCCTCTGCGCGCAGGCCCTTGGCCGGCAGGACGACAGTGGTGATGTTTTCGCCTTCGATGGCCTTGCCGTTGGCAAGGATGACGCGCTCATAGATGACCTCGTCGGTGACGACGACGGTCTTCTTGCCGGCCAGGCCGACATCGGCCATGTACTGATGGAAGTTGGCAATGGCGTTGTATTCGACAACGACCTTCTTGGTCTCCATCTCGTGGGTGAGACCGCATTTGCACGGGCCTACGTAACGTTCGCAATCAAGGATCATGATAAGGAACCCCTTTCAAATAATAATGGATGTCGAAGTGTGTTCATTTTCCGGCACGTTTTCCGGAATCTATCTTATACTAGTATGAGCGTTGGCGGGGCGTTTGTCAAGAAACTTCCCCCTGAGGAATTTCCAAAAAATAGGGGCGTTCTTTGGCGAAAAAGTCAATTGACGCGTCCGGAACGCCGTTTTCGGCGCACAAAAACGGGTGTCGGGGCGGCAAATCCGAAATTGCTGTTTGAATTCTGCCATGGACTGCGGTATAATAGGAAAAATTATTTTCTTTTTCTGTCGGAGGCAGAGCAGCGTATGAAAAATTCCCGGAGCTTTATTGACCGGTTCTGCGCCACCCATCCGGATTTCGGCATCCCGAACCTGATGAAATACCTGACCATTGCCAACGTGGTGTTCTGGCTGGTGGGCTCGGTCAACCCTGTGTTTTTATCTTACATGACCTTTTCGCCCCGCGCCATTCTGCAGGGGCAGGTGTGGCGGCTGGTCTCCTTCATCTTCTACCCGCCCAGTTCGGGCATTCTGGCGATCATCGCGTTCTACTTTTATTACATGATCGGCACCACGCTGGAGCAGCACTGGGGCACGGCCCGCTTTAACCTCTATTTCTTCTCGGGCGTGATCCTGACGATGGTGTACGGCTTCCTGATCTATTTCGTGGCAGGTGTCAGCTTCAACGTGAGCACGGAGTTTATTTACCTCTCGATGTTCTTCTCGTTTGCGGCCCTGTACCCGGACATGCAGGTGCTGCTGTTCTTCATCCTGCCGCTGAAGATCAAATGGCTGGCCATTGTGGATGCCGGCCTGTTCCTCTACCAGGTGTTCGTGATGCCGTTCCCGTATGACCTGCTGCCGGTCGTGGCGGTGATCAACTGCCTGATCTTCTGCTGGGGCGATCTGCAAACGCTGCTGCCCCGTAAGCAGAGCGAGACGACGATCAACTTCCGGAAGGCCTCCGCCCGCATCCGCCGGGAGCAGCAGGCCAACCTGTATCAGCACACCTGCGCGGTCTGCGGCCGCACGGATAAGGACTATCCCAACCTGCAGTTCCGGTACTGCTCCCGCTGCGCGGGGTACCACTGCTTCTGCGAAGACCATATCAACAGCCACATTCACTTTACCGAGTGATCCGCCCGCTGCCGCACGCGGGGGCGGTACTGAACCAGTCAAAACTGGCGTCCGGAGGTCCGGACGCATCAGATAAGGAGAGAAAAGAATGAAAAACTTTATTTTTATTTCCCCCAATTTCCCGACCAACTACAAGTATTTTGTCGCGGAACTGCACCTGGACGGGCTGAACGTTCTGGGTATCGGCGACGCCGCCTACGACAGCCTGGACCCGCTGCTCCGCGAGCATCTGACCGAGTATTACAAGGTCAACAACCTGGAATCCTACGAAGACGTATACCGTGCCGTCGCTTACTTCTCCTTTAAGTACGGCAAGCCGGACTGGATCGAGTCTCTGAACGAATACTGGCTGACCCAGGACGCCCGCCTGCGCACCGACTTTAACGTGACCACCGGCTTCCGCAATGAAGACATGGCACGCTGCCGCTACAAGTCCAAGATGAAGGAATTCTACAAGCAGGCCGGCATCGCCACCGCACGTTACCACCTGGTCGACACGCTCGCCGCCTGCAAGGAATTCATCGCCGAGGTCGGCTACCCGGTCATCGTAAAGCCGGACAATGGTGTCGGCGCTTCCGATACCCGCCGCCTCTCCACCGACTTTGACCTGGAGAACTTCTTCAGCCGCAAGAACCCCGATGTCGAATACATCATGGAAGAAATGGTCCGCGGTGAGGTCTGCTCCTACGACGCGATCATCGACGCCAACTGTGAGCCCGTCTTCGAAGCCGGCAACGTTACACCCATCAATATTCTGGACATGGTCAACGATGAGCAGACCTGCCAGTACTACATCGAAAAGAACCTGCCGGAAGAAGTACGCAAGGCCGGCCGTGCAGCGGCAAAGAGCTTCCAGGTCCGCAGCCGCTTTGTCCACTTTGAGTTCTTCCGCCTGACCGAAGACATGCCCAGCATGGGCAAGAAGGGCGATATCTGTGCGCTGGAAGTGAATATGCGTCCCAGCGGCGGCTTTACCACCGATATGCTGAACTATGCCCGCAGCACCAGCTCCTACAAGATCTACGCCGACGTGATTGCGTTCAACAAGCCCACCGTGACCGAGGGTGAACATTTCTACTGTGCCTATATGGGCCGCCGCGACAGCCGCAGCTATGTGGTGACCGACGAAGAGCTGATCGAGCTCTACGGCAGCAGCGTGAAGCTGGTCACCCGCGTGCCCGATGCCCTGGCCGATGATATGGGCAACCGCGGCTTCCTGATCAACTTCCGCGACAAGGAAGACATGGACAGGTTCTTTGTGGAAATGAACCGCTGCTGGTAAGAGGGCAAGCTTTAGAAGAAAAGACGCAAATCACCGATGAAACACTACAGAACCTATATCCTGACCAGCGAACCGACAAGGGAAGAGGACGGCAGGAAGGTGCTGAACCCGGACTGGGGGTTCACCGACCTGCTGGAAGAGCTGCTGTGGCCGGAAGCCAATTTCCTCTTCATTGCCTCTGACCCGGACAATATCCGCGCGTCGGAAAACTACGCCGACGAGATCACGGATGCCTTCCACAATTCCGGCTTCGACTTTGCCGACTACGCCCTGCTGGACAGCCGCAATGCGGACGATGCTGCGGAGCTTGTACGCTGGAGCGACTTTATTTTTCTGGCCGGCGGCCATCTGCCCACGGAAAACGCCTTCTTCCGGCGTATCGGCCTGCGCCGCCTGCTGCGGGGCTACCGCGGCCTCATCATGGGGGCGAGCGCCGGCAGCATGAACGCGGCGGATGTGGTCTATTCCTGCCCGGAGTATCCCGAGGAGGTCGTTGACCCCGGCTTTGTGCGTGTGCTGAAGGGCCTTGACCTGACCACGACGATGATCATGCCGCACTTTGCCGCGCTGATGGAGGAGACCCGTGCCGGTTACCGCGCACTGGAGGACATTGTCCTGCCGGACAGCTACCGCCGCACGATGATCGGCCTGTTTGACGGCAGCTTTATCTTCGGCCACGACGGG
>JAZRWD010000126.1:0-5960 GCA_045599525.1 Candidatus Limivicinus sp.
CATGAACCGGAATTTCCATACCTGCAGGCTGGAGCAGCCGGCAGAAGCGTGGGCTGCTATGCTGCAGAATATGCCGGAGGAGCCGCGGGAAACACAGGAAACGATTGAACGCAGTTTCCGGCAGCGGGGCTACGATATCCGCACCGAAGCGGAACGACTGGCGGAATTGCTCCGTGGGGACTCTGTGTAATTGAGAGGTTATAGGCAATGAACTGGATCGTACATGAATGCAACGAAACGCGGGATGATAAGCACGGCCGTCACACCGCCTGGACCAAAGCCAGGGAGGATGTGGACGCCATTTTGACCGCTGCGGGGCTGACACCGTTGGAAGTCGCTGCTCCCCAAAAGGAGCGGGAGAAGGCCGGTAAGCTGAAAAAGCTTTGGTACCATAAGATCGTGAAGGACTGTTGGGACAAAGCCATCCGGCAGGTGCAGCCGGGTGACACGGTTTTTTTCCAGTTCCCGGCACTGAACCACACCTTTTTTCTCAGCGGTGTGCTGCAGACACTGAAAAAGCGCGGCGTGCAGACTACGGCGCTGATCCACGATCTGGAATATCTGCGCTATGTTCGCCGGAGCGATGTAAAGGCGTCTATGCGCTGGCGTATCGAGCGGGAGGAGGTCTCCGGCCTGCGTCTCTTTGATAAGATCATCGTCCATAACCCCAGCATGTACACCTTTATGCAACAGAATCTGGGCTTTTCAGCGGAAAAACTGGAGATTTTGGGGATATTTGACTATCTGGTGACGGAGGTCGAAAGCGGAGCAGCGCAGCCCCTGATTGGCTGCCGCAATGGACAGCCACGGCTGCCTACCGATGGTCCGAAGAGGGTAATCATCGCCGGAAATCTGTTCCCGGAGAAAGCCGGCTATGCTTACCACCTGCCCCGGGATACCATCTTTGAGGTCTATGGGCCGAACTATTCCGCAGAGCTGACGGAAAACATCCACTACCACGGCTCTTTCCCGCCGGCAGAGCTGCCCTTCGTCCTGGAGGGGGAGTTTGGCCTGGTCTGGGATGGAGATGCTGCGGAAACCTGTTCCGGTGTTTGGGGAGAGTATCTGCAGTACAATAACCCCCACAAGACCTCGCTGTATCTGGCCAGCGGCCTGCCGGTGATCGTATGGAGCCGCGCTGCTCTGGCAGAATTTGTGAAAACACAGCAGGTTGGCCTGACGGTCGACAGCCTCCATGACCTGAACAGGGCGCTGGAAGCTGTTACCCCGGAGGATTATGCGGCTATGGCGGCGAACGCCCGTGCGCTGTCGGCAAAGCTGCGCAGCGGCTGGTTTACCCGTCGGGCAGCCGGACTGCTGCCGGCGGAGAGAATGGGAGAAAATGCATGAGCACTACCTGTGACATTACGGTGATCCTGCCGTCCCTGAACGTAAAACAATATATCCGGGAGTGTATGGACAGTGTCCTGGCACAACCGATGAAGAACTTTGAGGTCCTCTGCGTGGACGCCGGTTCCAACGACGGAACGCTGGAAATCCTGCGGGACTATGAGGCAAAGGACCGCCGCGTGCGGGTCATCCTCTCCGACCGCCGCTCATACGGCCATCAGATGAACCTGGGGCTGGATGCGGCGCAGGGCGACTATATCGCTATTGTGGAGACGGACGATTTCCTGGGGGGAGACATGTTCGGGGAGCTCCTGGCCCTTTCGGAAAACCGCACCGTGGATGTGGTCAAGGCGAACTTTCTGGATTACTGCGACTTTGAAAACGGCGTGCACAAAAAGGCTATCCCGAACAAGGAGAAGAAAGGTCTACCGGAGAACATCAGCTTCACGGCACGAAACATGCCGGCCATATTGGTTGGCCACCCCTCGGTCTGGAGTGCTATCTACCGCACAGCATTCCTGCGGGAGAAGGGGATCCGCTTTATGGAGGAGCCCGGCGCCGGCTGGGTGGATAACCCGTTCTATTTTGAGACCCTCTGCGCGGCAGACAGTATCCGATGGACGAACAAATGCTACTATTATTATCGGAAGACGAACCCTAATTCCTCCTCTAACAGCATGAAGGACCTGACGCTGCCCCTGCGCCGCATGCTGGACAACATGGATATTGCCGACAAATACGGCTTCTGCGACGAGGAAGTGCAGACCGTAATCTACGAGCGTGCTCTGCAGTATGTGAAGGGCGTCACGGAGGACCCGGGCTATGCTGCAGCCCGGCAGCAGGTGCAGCCCTGGCTGGATAAGCTCCTGTCGCGTCTGAACCGACACACGGTGCTTGAGCAATTGTCGCGGGAAAATAAGGCGTTGTACTTCCGGGTCAGCTCCCCTCTAGTCGCGAAAAAACCGGAAAAGACGAAGGTGCTTTTTTACAACTGGATCGCCTTTGATAATCCTGGCCGTATCGGCGGCGGCGTGACGATCTACTGCTATAACCTCATCGAGGAGCTGATCCGTCTGCGACCGGACGTAGAGGTCTATTTCCTGAGCAGCGGCTGGTCCTATGATATGACCACCTCTGCCTGCACCCTGCGGGCTACGAAGAACCGCTTCGGGGACCGGGTCCGTTCCTTTGAAATTGTCAATTCACCTGTGCCGGCAGCACAGGACTTCCTGCTGAACAATCCACGCATCGCCTTTGAGTCACCTGCACTGAAGCACTGCCTGGACGGCTTCCTGGAGCAGTTTGGCCCCTTTGAAACGATTCACTTTAACAATATTGAGGGCCTCTCTCTGGATGTCTTCAATCTGAAACAAAAGTACAGCAGTACCCATTTCCTCTATTCGATGCACAACTATGTCCCTATTTGCGTGACGGGATTCTATTTTCGCCGCCAGGATGTGTGCAACTGCAGCCCGGATCATACTGCGGCCCAATGCCGGGATTGTGTGGCAGTGGGCTATGAATGCAGGCAGACCGAGCGCCTGATGGAACGTGTCCGTTCCATGCGCAGGGCACAGGAGGCAGCAGTGCAGGATATGAAGCTGCATTTCCTGCCGGAGGAGCAGTGGCTGACGGAAACCGGCTTGGACCGTTTGAACGTGCAGGCAGATGAGGCGGATCTGAAGGAATTCACGGTCAGAGCCACCACTGTCATCAATCAGATGGACCGGGTCTTAGCGGTCTCCGAGCGGGTCCGGGAGCTTGCCATCGAAAATGGCATCCGCCCTGAGCTGGTGCAGACTTCATATATTGGCACAAAGATTGCAGCCTACCAGTGTGGCCGCCCGGTTGTGCAGAAGGGCCAGCGCTTCCGCCTGGTCTTCCTGGGAGCCAACTACTTTTTCCCTGAAAAGGGTTACCCATTCCTGATGGAGGCCCTGGCACAACTGCCGGAGGCCGATGCCGCACAGGTCGACCTGGTTCTGACCACCACGAACGGCAATCCGAGCGAGATGAAACAGAAGCTGGCAAACTTCCACTCGGTTACCGTCTACCAGGGCTATAAGCATGCAGACCTCAAACGTATCCTACAGGGGGCCAGCCTGGGTGTGATTCCTGTTCTGTGGGAAGATAACCTGCCCCAGATCGCCATCGAGATGGTGGCACTGGGTGTCCCTGTGCTGTGCAGCAGCGCCGGCGGCGCCTCGGAACTGTGCAGCGACCCTCGCTTCCGCTTCACCTGCGGTGACCGGGAGGAGTTCCTGACACATCTGCAGCACTTTATCCATAAACCGGAGGAACTGGACGACTTTTGGAAGGCATCTATGCGCCTGGTTACCATGGAACAGCACTGCCGGGAGATGGAGCAACACCTGGGATTGCCCAAACCGGCTCAGATGATCACGTTTACGGCTGAGGAGTACGGCTGTGTGCTGGATGAAACGAGCTTCCTGTACGACACGGTGGCCGGCGAGGGCCCTGAGGAAGAATTCGACGAGCTGTCGTATAAAATCGGAAGAACAATAACCCTGTTGCCGCGCAAGGTCCGCGGCGGCGTTGCCTGCCTGCAGGAGCATGGCGTGCGATATACCGTAAACCGCCTCTTTGTACACCTGCGTCTCCCGTTCCGTATTTAGGCCGGGAGAGAGGACCGATGTGCCCGAAAGTCATGGCTTAGGCTCGTAAAGACTAAGCCCGGGGCAGACCGCTGTACCGACAGAGACAGGACCGCCGCATTTTCCTGTGGCGGAGGCAGGGGCTTGAAGGAACGGAGACGCGTATGATTGAGAAACTGAACAACAGCGGAAAGCTCTGCACCGGGTGCGGAGCCTGCAGCAATGTCTGCCCGAAGAACGCCATCGAGATGCGTCCTGATCCTCAGGGCTTCCTTTACGCCGTCATCCGGCAGAAGAGTTGCATCAGCTGCGGGGCCTGCGAGCGTGTCTGTCCGAAGCTGAATCCGCCTGCCGGTTTCCACCCGGAGCCGGATTGCTACGCGGTGCGGGCGGATAAGGCGGTTATGGACCAAAGCTCCTCCGGCGGTGCATTTACCCTGCTGGCAGAGCATATCCTTGCTATGGGCGGTGTCGTCTGCGGAGCGGCGATGCAGGAGGATTTTTCCGTTCGGCACATCTGCGTGGAGAAAGCGGAGGACCTGGGAAGACTCCGCCGCTCCAAATATACCCAAAGCCACACCGGACAGGTGTATAAGCAGCTGCAGGACTATGTTCGACAGGGCAGGCCTGTGCTTTTTACCGGCTGCCCCTGCCAGGTGGCTGCTGCCAGGAACGTTTTGGGCGACAGGACGGATAATATCTGGTACATCGACCTGCTGTGCGGTGGTGTGCCCTCGCAGAAGATGTGGCTGGAATATCTCCATGCCAATTTTGACCCGGAAATGGTGCAGGCCGTCGATTTCCGCAACAAGGTCAACGGGGTCGACCCCAAAAAGCTGACCGTCCACTACAAAAGCGGGGAGACGGCCATCATCCCCTTCGAAGACAGCGCCTATGAACAGGGCTACCATACCTATCTCACCAAGCGGGACTGCTGCCGGGTCTGCGAATTTGGCGGCCATCAGCGCTGGGGCGACCTGACCCTGGGGGACTTCTGGTGCATTGAAGACCTTGACCGGTCCTTTGCCGATAACCGGGGGGCCGGTGCCGTACTCATCAATAACGAGCGAGGACAGCAGCTTTTTGACCGGGTAAAGGATCGGCTTCCGGTGCGGAAAAAGCGGAATGTCAATGAGCTTCTCGGCCGTATTCAGGTCACGGCCCCATTCCACCCCGCCCATGAGCGTTTCCAGACACTCTACCCCTCCCACAGCTTTGACGAGGCTGTCGGTCAGAGCCTGCAGGAGCGCTATGATATCGGCGTGGTGGGCAATTCCACCGGCTATAACTACGGATCTACCCTGACCTACTATGCCCTCTACCGTTACCTGACGGACCTTGGCTATTCTGTCCTGATGATTCGGGCCCCAGGGGACTGTGCCATTCAGGATCCTCCTGTGCCGGAGCTTTTTGCGAGCAACCCCTATCCCGCATGGGCCCTGGCGAAGACCTATCCAAACACCCGGGCTATGCAGGAACTGAACAAACGCTGCGACTGTTTCATTACCGGCAGCGACCAACTGCTCCAACACGTCCTTTGGAAGCTCTTCGGCGGCTTTTCTACCCAGGGATTTGTATCTCAGCACAAAAAAAAGATTCTGTATGCGACGTCCTTCGGAGCAGGGGACTTTCAGGGCACTCCGGAAGAGCGGGCAGAGATGCAGTATGAACTCCAGCATTTTGAGGCGGTTTCGGTCCGGGAAAACACCGGCGTTGCTACCATGCGGGATACTTTTGGTGTTGATGCTGTACAGGTCCTGGATCCGGTCTTCTTGGTGCAGCCGGAGGTCTATCGACAGCTGGCCGACCAATCTACAGCCGCAGACGATTTAAAAACACCGTATCTCTTTGCCTATGTACTGGATGAATCCCCTGACCGGGAGAAAATCGTGCGCCTCTGCGCCGAGCACTACGGGCTGGAGATCTGTGCGGTGGCGGATGCGGATCGTGTCAACGCACGGTCGGCTCACGAGCTGCGCTGGACCATCCCCTTCC
>JAZRWD010000127.1:0-5015 GCA_045599525.1 Candidatus Limivicinus sp.
CCATTCTCTCCGTGCTGGCCATGATCACTTCGGCTCTGACAGCCCTTTGCGGACCCATTGCCGGCAGATTGTTTTCAGCGGACCCATACCTTCTGTACATTATTTCGATCGTGATGATGCTGCTTATGATCGCATCCACCCTGGTCGTGACAATGAAAGCCGCAAAATAGAAAAACAAACAACGATCCGGCCCTGCCGTTACTGAACTGCTCTCCGTCAAGAGTACAATGAAATAATATAAAACTTTTTTGAGTTTCACGGCACTGCGGTGCCGTGGCGACCTCCGTTTTCGTACGGTTGCTATGCAACCTTACGGAACCGGAGGTTTTGTTATGCCGCCAGATAGAAATGCATATGCTTTTCCATCGGCGTCAGGATGCCTAGATTGCGCTGGAGACGCACGGTGTTGTAGTAGCAGATATAATCTTCAATCATATTTACAAGGCTTTCTCTATCTGTAAACTTGTATCCGTAGTACCGTTCACGTTTGAGAATGCCCCAGAAGCCTTCCATGGGACCGTTGTCAATGCAGTGGGCAACCCTGGACATGCTTTGGGTCATGTCGGCTGCTTCCAACTTTGTATGGAACACTCTGTTGGTATACTGAAATCCTCTGTCACTGTGAAAGATGGGATGGGCATCAGGATTCGCCTTTATTGCGGCGTCAAAGGTGTCGTATACCAGTGGATTGTCGTTGCTGTTCCGAATCACATAAGCGACAATGCGCCTGTCGTACAGATCAAGGATGGCACTGAGATAGACCTTGCGCTTTTCACCGTTCTCGTACCATTTGAATTCCGTAACATCCGTCAGCCACTTCTCGTTTGGCCTATCCGCATGAAAGTTCCGGTCAAGAATATTCTCCGCCAGATACTGAGGATTCTCGGAATTCCGGGTACAGCCGTGGTTTGAATACTTGATGGTGGACTTTATGTCGCGGCTGCGACAGATCCTCAAGGCGCGTTTGTCGCTGATGCGGACATCGTGGTATCTCTCCAGATCATCACGAATCCGGCGGTAACCCTTGTCCGGACTGTCCGTATGGATCTGTTCGGCGAGATCCGCAATGCGCTCGTTTTCTTTCTCTCGCTCGGACAGCTTTTCGGAAAGCCAGTTGTAGTAAGCGCTTCTGGATACATGGAGAATGCTGCAGCAGGGTTCTATGGGATAACCATATTCTTCATGACAGTCACGAATGGACACATACAGATTGCTCTGCCTTACTTGTGAAAGGCATCTCTCCTCTCCAACTCGTCCAGTTTTTTTAACAGGTCTCGCTCCATACGCAACATGTAGTTCTCGTGTTCAAGTTGTGCCATCTTTATTTTCAGTTCTTCAAGTTCTGTTCGTGGCTCCTGACCTGCAGTTTTCTGACCGCGGCGGTCTTCAAGGCCGGACTCACCCAGTTCCCTAAACTTTTTTACCCAGGTGTATACCTGCTGGTAACTCACATTGTACTTGATGGCTGTTTCACCATAGTTGCTTCCGTTTTCCAGACATTCCTTTACTATGGCTATGCGTTCTTTCTGTGTTGTTTCCCGTCCCTGTTTCATGCGGCTTCCTCCTGACATCTTTCGACTGAAGTCTCTGCCGCTATTATACACCTTTATCCAATCACGGAGTATCGTAGTTGATCGTATTCCGTTCTTTGCCGAGATTTCTTTTAGCGATCCTTTTCCGTCCAGATACTCCCTGACGGCTTCCACTTTTAATTCTTTCGTGTAGACGGTATTATGCTCCTGCTCTTTGAACGCCAATGCGCCTCCGGCCTTGTATCGTGCTACCCATCCTCGAACGCTTGACTCGTCTACTCCCAATCGCCGTGCTGCTTCCGCTTGACTAATTCTTCCTTCGGCGCACGCCTTTGCCGCTTCGATTCGTTCTTCTACTGTGACTTTTTCTCTGGGCATAGCAATACTCCCTTCATGATTGACAGTGCTTTTTTTATTTCACTGTCTCTCATAAAGGGAGCATATCACTGACGGTCTGCCGGGATCGTTTTTTACCTTATAAAATTCGTGTACACCCGGGGTTCTTTTTCCGGCAGGCCGTACTTTTCCCTGCCGAGAGCAATGCTCTTCATGAGAAAGGACATATTTTTTGCCAGGGTCCGCATCATCACGAGCCCTTCCCCGTCCTGCTTTGCCTCATCCGCGTTGTTGCCGTGTATTCCGTTCCAGTACTGTCCGGAGGCCACGGGCATCCCGCTGATGGTGAAATACTTGTTCAGCTCGTCAAACGTCGCGGTCAATCCTCCCCGTCTCGCTGAGCACACGGCAGCTCCCACCTTCATTCTCATATCAAAATCAGAGCTGTAAAACAGTCTGTCCAGCAGGGCAACGAGAGTTGCGTTTGCAGAGGCGTAGTATACCGGACTTCCCACAACGAGACCGTCTGCTTCCCTGAATTTCTCCGCAACATCATTGACGCAGTCATCTATGACGCATTTCCCGTGAGTATGGCAGTACCCGCAGGCGGTACAGCCGCGTATGGCCTGCTTCCCGATATGAACGAGCTCCGTCTCTATCCCTTCGGACTCAAAAACCTTCCGCATCTCATCCAGTGCGGTGAAGGTGCTGCCGTTTTCATGGGGGCTTCCGTTAAGAATCAAAACCTTCATGTCTGTCTCTCCTTTATCGGTCGTTTATTACAGTAAAACACACTTTCCTGTTTTTGTGAAGCTTTGTTATACGATTTATTTTTGATTGCAATACGCTCCGGCGCGTGCTAAACTATGTTGGCTTATTTAAAATACTGTTGGAAATATGAGGCTTGACAATGAAAGGCACGAAAAAGAGCGACGGATTTTATATGCTTATGTCCTTCGGGGGAAATGCTATCTTCGGATTCAGCTTTCTCTTCTCCAAGCTCGCTATGAAGACCGCGGAGCCCTTTGTCCTGCTTGCCGTGCGCTTCGTTGCCGCGTTTCTTATCCTGACCGCTATTGCCCGGCTGAAGCTGGTGCCCTGTGAGCTGAAGGGGAAAAATATCCGCCCTCTCATCGTTCTCGGACTGCTGGAGCCGGTGATGTACTTCATTTTTGAAACCTACGGGCTTGCCTGCACTCCGACTTCCTTCGCGGGGATCGTCATAGCTCTCATCCCCATTGCGGGACTCACCCTCGGAGTACTGTTCCTGAAGGAGCGGCCTTCCTTCTGGCAGATCGTCTTTTCCGTGCTGTCTGTCGCGGGAGTGATCGTTGCCACCGCCACTGATGATACCGGCACATTTCAGTGGAAGGGTTTTCTGCTGCTTCTGGGTGCGGTATTCTCCGCGGGATTGTTCAGTGTGCAGAACAGGCGCATTTCCCATGAGTATTCCGCCTTTGAGCGTACATATGTGATGTTTGGAGTTTCATCTGTATGTTTTGTCCTGCTTGCCGCCCTGAGGGTCGGTACGGAGTGGAGCCTGTGGCTCACGCCGCTGAGTGACGGCGGCTTCTGGGTCAGCATTATTTATCTCGCAGGTCTCTCCTCCGTAGGCGCATTTATGATGATAAACAAGGCGCAGGAGGGTCTGCCCGTTGCAAGAAGCCTTGTTTTTTCCAATATCACCACGGTGATAACCGTTCTTGCGGGCGTGTTTATTCTGAAAGAACAGTTTTCGCTCGTTCAGGCGCTGGGGATTCTGATGGTTCTCGTGGGAGTATACGGAGTAAACCGCAAGGCGGGAAGCCCCGAAAATGAAGCATAGGCGCTGCCTGTGCCCTTGCCGGACATAATAATTTAAGAGTGATACGCAAAACACTCCCTGAGAACGGGATTTCTCAGGGAGTGTTTTATTCTGTTCAAATGTTCAAATGTTTTTGGACGCAATGTCGCGCTTTATCTCTTCTATCGCCTTTCCGGCGGCAAGAATATGGCTGCGCTCCATCTCCTGATAATTGCGGCAGAGGAGGACTCCCCTTGCTCCCGCCTCGTACACCGTGAACAGCGAGTCCCTGATGCTCTCAGGGGTAAAGGCCTTGGTGGGAGACGGCATATCTATGCCGACACCGGGGTAGATCGGTATCTCATCATTGACAGCGTCAATGGCTGTCTTAACGTTTCTGCTGAGATAATCCATGCTCATTCCCGCTTCTTCCAGCTTATCAAAAGCTGCCTCATTCTTCCAGCCCAGCAGAGTGCTCCAGCATTCGTATGCTTTCTCTGTTTCGGTATCGGAGAACAGTGCCTGAACATACCGCTTCGCATCCTGATGATATCTGAAGCCTCCGCAGGTGGGGTCAGTCTTGGGCTTGATCCAGTCAGCGTACCGCTTCATCTCGCCGTAGTCATACATGGCTCTTTCGAAGATGCTGAAATCTCTGTGGTGCCACACATGGATACCCAGTTTTCTGTCCGGATTCACCATTTTCACAACGCCGTAGATCTGCGCATAGATGCTCTGGAGGCTGTCATACCACATCTGATTCCACTGGAGGATCTCGGGGTACTTCATGATAATGCGCAGGAAGGTGATGAAATAGCCGTCTGCGGGGACTTTCGGATCGGAAACATCCGTAAGTGCGGGGCCGTCACCGGCAAAGGGGTCACCCTTGTCCCCTGCGAGCTTCCAGCTCTTCTCCGAGAACTCAAGCAGCTCCATCCAGCCCTGCTTTGCCCTTTCGATATTTATCCCGCGTTCTTTTGCCTTTGCGATGCAGTGCGGGCAGAAGCAGACGGGCGCAAGAGGCTTTCTGTAACTGAAGCCGGAGGCATAATTTCCCACAAGCACGTTGGACAGCGGGCCGTTGCGCTCAAAGTTGATCTTTATGCCTTCGATGGGATAGCTTCTCAGCTGGTCCTCGATCATGGAGAGGTAATACTGAACATAGTCCGGGTTGTTGGTGCAGACCCTGTAATTCTTTCTGCCGAAGATATCTACCTGAGAGCAGGCGGTGAAGTTACGGATGATCTTATCGGAAATGTCGCTGCCGTCAGTTGCAGGCCACTTGCCCTTGATCGCGGCTTCATAGGCGATATCGTGGGCATATACCTGCATTCCGCGTTTTTTTGCCTCCTCGCATGCTTTTC
>JAZRWD010000128.1:0-5711 GCA_045599525.1 Candidatus Limivicinus sp.
GTCACCAACCAGGAATATAGAGGATGTGGCTATGCAACAGATTGTTTGAATTATGCAAAATGTATAGCTCAAAAAGAGAATTGCTATAAGATGATGTTGCTTACCGGTTCGAAGGAAGAAACAACATTAAAGTTTTATGAAAATGCCGGATATAATCGTTTTGATAAAACAGCTTTTGTTCAGTGGCTTGATTAGTTCAAATGAAAAGAATGTGGACAACGTATAGGTATCATTGCCTATACTCTTGTCTTCAGATGAGTTTATTCCATGAGGAAAAGCAGATTTCTGCACAGCTAAGACTTTGTACAAGTATGCTGGAGACCGACGCATTGACCGGGATTTACAACCGGCATAAGTATTATGAGGTTTCCTCTTCTGTGAATTCCGAAATAATTGCCGTTGAATCATAAAAGAGACAGGAGATTCAGATATGAATAAGCCAATCGCCTATATTGGAGAAGAACCGTACATTTTTATCAGCTACAGCCATAAAAATATGGAAAGAGTATGGGATACTTTGAATTATATTCAAAAAGACGGTTTTCGATTCTGGTATGACGATGGGATTGATCCCGGTGTTTCATGGGATGACTTTATTGCTGAGCACATTCAGGGGTGTGGGTATTTCATTGCTTTTCTTTCGAATGAGTATTCGGATTCACAGAACTGTATTCAGGAATTGCGCTATGCGATGGAGATGAATAAACAGATTCTTCTGGTTAGAATCGACAGCCGAAAACTGACCCCCGGTCTGGAAATGAGGCTGTGTTCTTCACTGTCAATCAATTATTTTGAGATGGATGAAGCCGATTATCTGGCAAAACTCGAAACAGCAGAAGGCATCGATCGATTTAAGCCCGTAGTGCAGCAGGCAGAAAGGAGATATTCGTATAAAGAGGCGTATCCAAAACTTAAAAAGATTTTAAACCAGTCGCATTACTGCGAAGCATTGTTCCAGGAATATGACATAATAGACAACACTTTGTTTTGGTGTCTATATAATATGGGGTTTATTGCTCGCCCTACATCTTCCCGTATTCGCGACAGCATCCGCCCCATACTCAGCAATATTGCTGAGGAGCAGGAAAGAAAACTGTCTTTGAGCCTGCGTGGCTTGGACAGCAAACTGTACCTGGTCAAAGCTGTGTACCAATGGGCAAATATGAATACGGACACCTATCAGGAAAATGAACTGAATGTTCTGAGGCAATATATAAAGACAGAAGAATACAGCAAAAGAGCTTCTCTGTTTGAAGAAATAGACGAATGGAGTACAGCAGTTAAGCAGATAACTTCGGATATGTTACATAAGAGCATAGCCATGCCGTATGATGAGCTGTCTGCTTTAGCTTCAAGAGGCCAGAAGTATGCCCGTGATCTCGACGCAGTCTATAAAGCAATTCGAAAAGGCGATAAAATCAGAAAGGCATTCCAGTTAAAATAAACTGTGGAATTATGCTGGAAAAAGGTTAAGTCTTGCAGAACTCTCTCCGTGAACTGAAAATCTATTACACGGAAAAACCAAAATCACAGTATGGCATACAGTAAACAGTTCAATCTGAAAGAACGGAGTGATACACCATGTGGGCGTTGATTTTTCTGGCAATTCTCATTTTGAGTCTGGCTGGGCTGGCGTTTGTGGCAAACCGGCTGGCAGGCTTTCCGTTTCTGCGGCAGCTTAGCCGCAGAAAGGCTCTCGTATGCAGTTTTCTGCTTCCGGTGCTGATCCTGGCAGCCATCTCGCTGTGGAGCGGGGTCTGGAACGGAATGATCGTGTTCATTCATCTGCTGGTGTTCTGGCTCCTGGCTGAGGGCTGCTTCCGGCTGGCCGCCAGGCTGCGCAGGAAACCGTTTGCCGGGCACCTGGCCGGTATCGTTGCCATCGGGTTCACCGTCTGCTATCTGGCTGCGGGGTTTTTCTTTGCCCATCATGTATACCGCACAGCCTACACCGTTGAAACCGAGAAAGCTCTGGGGCTTTCCTCCCTGCGGATCGTGGGCTTCAGCGATTCTCATGTGGGCACAACATTCCATGGGGATAAGTTCCCCGAATATGTGGCCAGAATGAATGCAGAGCAACCGGATATTGTGGTTATCGTCGGGGATTTCGTGGACGATGACACCGGCTATACGGATATGGTGGAAAGCTGCCGGGCGCTGGGGCAGCTGGAAGCAAAATACGGTGCGTATTATGTTTTCGGTAATCATGATGCGGGGTATTACGCCGAGCGCCGGGGTTACGGCAAAGCCGAGCTGGTGCAGAATCTGCAGGAGAACAATATCATCGTGCTGGAGGATGAGGTTGTTCCCATCGCCGGGAATGTCCTCCTCTGCGGCAGGCAGGATGCCAGCCGTCGCGGCCGGATGTCCATGGCAGAGCTGGCGGAAAACTTCGGCCCGGACAGCTTTTCCGTGATTCTGGACCATCAGCCCAACGACTATGCTGCCCAGGCTGCCGTGGGTGCAGACTTGGTCCTTTCCGGCCACACCCACGGGGGACAGTTCATTCCCATCAACCGTGCCGGGGAATGGATCGGCGCCAATGACATGACCTACGGTGCCGCAAGGCAGGGTAATACCTGCTTCCTGGTCTCGTCCGGCATTTCCAACTGGGCGTTCCAATTCAAAACCGGGTGCATCTCCGAATATTTTGTCATCGACCTGGTGGAGAATAATGCCGCCTGAAATAGTGGGAAAGCGGCGGAATTCCTACAGAATGACGTTGCCGGACGGAAATGTTACGGATAAAATAGAACCGACTCTGCTAAAAAAGCATGAGAAGAATATGTCTTTTTGACAAAAATGCCTCTGACCATCACATCGCAAACGGTGTGGTCAGGGGCGTTCGTCCTTTCTGTGTTTCGGCGTATCTTTTTTGGCCTGCCATCCGTATACTTCACCGTTTGTCTCGTTTTTTTAGCCGGCAAGCACCCTGCTGATCCCTTTGTTTTTGCCCGCCAAAAACAAAGGGGCGCGTGAAAAAACAGGTTTTTCACGCGCCCGGTAAAGTTTGTCCGGATATTCTGTTATCTGATCGCTTACTCAGCCATAGCAAAAGCTGCAGCGCCTTCGCCTGCCAGAGTACCGAATACGATATTGACGGTCATCGGAGCTTCGCCCATGGTGCCTTCATCTGCGCATTCGCCTGCAGCATACATGCCGGGGATCACGTTTCCGTCGGTGTCAAGAACCTGTGCCAGCTCATTGACCGTGATGCCGCCGAAGGTACCCTGGACAGCGGGCTTGGCGAGCAGTGCATAGAACGGAGCATTGGTCAGGTCGGTGGTGAAGTTCTTCTTTCCGAAGTCGGGGTCTTCCTTGTTCTGCGCATAGGTGGTGAAGGTTGCGCAGGTCTCCAGGAATGCGTCCTGATCCACGTCGAGCATAGCGGCCAGTTCTTCCAGCGTGTCTGCCTGGACGGTGTAGCCTGCGTTGATGTAGGTCATGGTTGCGGCAACTGCATCGACCAGAGTCTGGTCAAATACCATGTAAACTTCGCCGCCATTGTTTACGATAACTTCGGAGTTCGGGGTGTATGCGCCTTCTTCATTTACGATACGAACGCCGTCGTGGCTGACCATGATGCAGCCGTTGATGCGGAAGGGTGCTGCGGAGATGCAGGTGGTGTCGTTGATGTAGTAAGCAGTCGGGTTGACCTTAACATTGGTCATGTTGGAGACTGCTGCGCCTGCTGCCATGGCAACGATCGTGCCGTCACCGGTTGCGCAGCCGGAGCAGGAGAAGCTCAGGCCTTCCCAGCGGGGGTCAAACTCTTCGATGAGCTCTGCGTTAGCGGCAAAACCGCCGGAGCAGACAACCACTGCCTTGCACTCGATGGTGTATTCGTCGTTTACCACAACGCCACAGACTGCGCCGTTCTCGTCACGCAGGATTGCGGTTGCGAGGGAGTTCAGACGGGTATCTACGCCTGCATTCTTCAGCTCTGCCTCGAGAGCGAGAACGATGGGCAGGCCGGGTGCGCTGCCGTCAGCAGGGCCGTTGCCGAACACGCTGAAATGACGGGTAAGATCCATGCCGATGCTGGAGAGCCAGTCAGCAGCTGCGCTGCTGTTGTCTGCCAGGAAGGTCAGGGATTCGGGATTTGCAGCCTTGTTGCCGTTGATCAGCTTCTCGGCGAGAGCAGCTGCGGTGCAGCCTTCAATGCCGGCTTCAATCTGGAGCTTGGATTCTGCTGCGTTGAAGATGGAGGAGCCCAGACGGGTGTTGCCGCCAACAACGGATTCCTTTTCCAGCAGGACAACGGATGCGCCTGCGTAGGTTGCCTTCAGTGCGGCAGTCATGCCGGAGCCGCCGGAGCCAATAACAACGACGTCAACACTTTCGTTGGCTTCGTCTGCAAAGGCAACTGCGCCAAAAGACAGGACCATAGCCAGAGTCAGGAGGATTGCCAGGAGTTTTTTCATTTCTTTACTTCCTTTCCGATAATGTCTGAATGCATTATCCAATGCGTATAATATCGCTGTGTGAATTGATTGTCAAGTGGAACGGACGAAGGTGGATTGCCGCCTGACGCAACAAACGGGACCGTTTGCACGGTCCCGCGAAGATAGCAAATGCCCCTGCCGGCGCAATAGGTTTCGGTCAGGGGCGAAGTTAATTTCTCATGGCGCCTGACGGAAAATCATCTCAGGAATAGCGCGCATGATTATTCCAAAGGAATGAGGAATTCCCTGGGCAGGCACATGGAAATCGTTTCTCCCTGTACAGAATTCCATGTTTCCTTGTCTGTCTCCCAACCCACGGGGACGGTATCTTTACTGTCTGCCGGGCATAGCATGATGACATAGGAAAATGGATTTTCAATCTCCTCCACCACGCGGCACAGCACAGCGTTCTCCCCTTTGCCCGGGCGAAGGTAGTGCATGCGGATGCCGATAAAGGCAGCATTTTCAAAACCGCCCGTTACCGAAAGTTCCATGCCCCAATTAACCGCATAAATCCGGTTATCATCCAGCTTTCTGACAGCGGAAATGTTCTTACAGCCGGTGAGTATTGCACTCGTTTTTGTCATCGGTTCATTGAATACCGTTTTTTTGTCACCGCACACCTCAATCTGCCCATTATTCATCACTGCAATACGATCAGCCATGCGGTATACCTCATCCTGGTCATGAGAAACCAAAAGCACAGATTTACCGAACGTACGGATCACGTTGCGGACGCTCTGCTCAAGCTGGAACCGCAAATGGCTGTCCAAAGCGGAAAACGGTTCGTCCAGCAGCATTATTTTCGGGTCAGATACAAGAATTCTGGCAAGAGCAACTCTCTGTTGTTGTCCGCCGGACAACTGATGCGGATATCGCGCGGAAAGATCAGTCAACTCGAAGGAAGACAGGACACGCTGAATGGCTTCCTGCCGTTTATGCCGGTCTCTTTCCCGTTTTGCCCCTGCATAGATATTCTGCAGTACTGTCATATTGGGAAACAACGCATAGTTTTGAAACATCAGCCCCACATGCCGCTCCTGTGGCGGAAGATTGATGCCCTTTTCTGAATCAAAAAGTGTTACACCGTCTAAAATAATCCTGCCTTTGTCCGGTTTTTCGATACCGGCAATACATTTCAGCGTCATGCTTTTTCCGCAGCCGGAGGCACCCAGAAGAGCCAGCGTCTCATTCTGGGCTTCAAAGGTCACTTTCAGGCAAAAACTGCCGAAATTTTTTTCAATATCTACAGAAATCGACATCTTA
>JAZRWD010000129.1:0-7517 GCA_045599525.1 Candidatus Limivicinus sp.
TTGTGGCAACCATCGCCAATTCCATCGGCAACTGGCTGGGCGTTGGTCTGGCCGTAAAGAAGGGCGCACGTCTGACACGGCCGCTGCTGTTTGTCATGATGTTTGTGCTGCTGGCCTATGTGCTGACGCATCTGCAATAAATGCATGAAATGCAATAAAATAACTGTACGAGAAAAAACACCTCTGTCCGCTGTCGGACAGAGGCTTTTTCTTTGAGTAATCGGAAGTACGCCCGGCAGCAGCTGGCGGGCAGGGCCCGGGCTGCCCGTCGGTCATGGTTCGACCCGCAGGAAGGGCTCGCCTGCTCGGACGGTATCGCCCGCCAGGCGGGTGACCGGAACGGGTTCTCCTTCGGCAGTGTTGATGACCAGCGGGGTGTGGAGACTGTATCCTGCGGCAAGGATCGCCGCCCGGTCAAACCGCAGCAGCACATCCCCTGCTTTTACCGCGTCGCCTTCCTGCACGGTATAGGTGAACGGCTCGCCCCGCAGGGCAACCGTGTCCAGCCCAACGTGGATCAGCACCTCCATGCCGTTGGGGCAGGTAACGCCGACCGCATGCCCGGTAAAGACCGTGGTGCTGACCACGCCGTCACAGGGGGACACGACCACGCCCTCCTCAGGCAATACCGCCAGGCCCTCTCCCAGGGCGCCGGTACGGAAGACCTCGTCCGGGATTTCCTCCAGCGGAAAGACCTCGCCGCTCATCGGTGAACACAGGAGACCGTCCCATGGTGCAGGTGCTTCGGGAAGCTCCTCGTCCCCCTCGCCTGTTGGGTCCTCCCGAAAAAGAATCAGGGTAAGGCCAAAGGACAGCAGCAGAACCAGCACTGCAGCAACAGCACCGAAGACCACGCTGTGAAACGGGTTCGCCGTGTCAGGCGTGTTATCAATAAACGTAATAAGCGAGAACAGAGAGGGAGCACCGCCCATAACATAGCTGCGAACGGAGGCCAGACCGCAGAAGAGACCGCCCGCACCTGCAGCGGCTACCGCCGCGGCCAGCGGCCGACGGAAGCGGAGGTTAATGCCGTACATTGCGGGTTCCGTAACGCCGGCAAAAATGGCAGATATTCCCGATGCGATTCCTTCGGAGCGAATGTCACGGTCCCTGGTTCGTACAGCTGTGCCAAGCGCCGCACCGCCCTGGGCCAGGTTTGAGCAGAACATGGTGACAAGCACCAACGCATCAAAGCCCATGACAGCCAGGTTATTCACGCAGAGGGGCAACAGAGCATAATGCATACCCGTCATCACGATAAACGGCATGAGTGCAGAGACCAGGCCCACGGTCAGCCATGGCACAGTCCCGTACAGCAGAGCAAAGAGCCCGGAAAAGACATTGCCCAGCAGGTTCCCCAACGGGCCGAGAACCACCAGCGCAAACGGAATGCAGAGGAGCAGAAAGAGCATCGGCTTCAGGAACGACCTGAGGATGGCCGGCGAGTACCGTTCACCCAGACCTTCTGCCCATTTCATCACCGGGCCCATCAGGAGCATAGGCAGAACCGAGGAGGTATAGGTGGTGCAGAGTACCGGGAGCCCGAAGAGCCGCACGCAGGGCAGGCCGAAAAAGGTCCCGTATTCCAGGGCAGCCTCGACACCCATCAGGGTGCAGAGGTCCGGATAGCACAGGGCCGCGCCAACGGTCATGAACAGGATGGGCGAGCCGCCGAGCTTGCGTGCCACCGTATAACCCAGGAAAACCGGCAGGAAGGTATAGAAACAGTCAGCAAAGGCATAGACCAGCAGATAGGTACTGCCGGACTCGTCCATCAGACCGGTAACCATCAGCAGAGTCAGAAGGACCTTGAGCATGCCGCAGCCCAGCATAGCCGGCAAAAGGGGCGTCATGCAGTCTGCCACAAACGCGGCAAGACGGTGGATAATCGGTCCCTCTGCCTTCGGTTGTGTAGTGTTGCCTTCTTTCGGCCCCGTGAGAGCGGTGAATGCCGCAAAGAGTTCGCCCACCCCTGCACCGACAACGATCTGCAGCTGGGCACCCTGGCGGATGACACTGCGCACACCGGCAATGCTCTTCAGCGCAGCCTCATCGATGTTGTTCCGGTCCTTCAGCGTAAGGCGGAGACGGGTCATGCAATGGGTCGCGGAGGCGATATTGTCCGTTCCGCCGACCCCGGCGAGGATAGCCTTCGCCATGGGAGTATAATCGGTTTTCATCAGGAACCCCTCCTGTGCTTCTGTGGGTATTTTCCGGAAAATTATACTGTGCAATGCCCGGATGGGCAAGAGGAATCTGCGTTGCGAAGGCGGCATGCTTCGTGCTATAGTAGAGGGAACCGAATCAAATCTGACCGGGTCAAATGCCCGGCAGGAGGCCGCTATGGACAGAAAATTCTTTTTCTTTGATATTGACGGGACGCTGATCGCCGGCAGCTACGACAATGGCGTGGTACTGCCCTCCACGCATCTCGCGCTGGAACAACTGCGCCACGACGGGCATGTGCTGGCCATTGCCACGGGGCGGGCCTATATTATGGCCATCGGCATCCTTCGCGACCTGGGGATGGAACATATGGTATGCGACGGCGGCAACGGCATCGTGGCGAACGGTCAGCTTGTGGACGTAGAGCCCCTGGACCGGAATGCCGTCTGCCGGCTGATTTCGGAATGCGAGGCTGCCGGCTTCCCCTGGGCCCTGCAGAAGGAGCTGCCCGTCCCCTGCGTGTCCCGTGACCTGCGCTTTGATGAGGCAACCGGGCACCGCTATATTACCTCCATTGTGGAGCCTGACCTGCGTCCGGAGGACTGTGCACAGGTCTACAAGGTCTATATCGCCTGCCCGCCGGGGGAAGAGAAGGCACTGCCCACCCTGCGTGAGCTGCCCTGGTGCCGCTTTGAGGACGCTTTCTTCTTTGTGGAACCCTGCGACAAGTCCCGGGGCATCCGACGGCTGGTAAAGCAGCTGGGCGGAGAGCCGAAGGATGTCGTGGTGTTCGGTGACGCCGACAACGACCTCTCCATGTTCTGCCCGGAATGGACAAGCATCGCCATGGGCAACGCCTGCGAGGCGCTGAAAGCTCGGGCGGACTATGTGACCGACAGTTGCTATAAGGACGGCATCTACAACGCCTGCCGTCACTTTGGCTGGGTGCGCTGACCGAGCGCCCCATGACAAAACCGCTGCCCGAGAATGGGCAGCGGCTTTTTGTTTCGTAAAATATGCAGGTATATGCAGCAGCTTCTCAGCTCTGGAGCAGGTCGAGATTGCAGGTAGCGGCAATGCTCTTGCGGATCTCGGCACGCAGAGGCAGGACAGCAGAGGGGGATACGCTGAGTTCGTCGATGCCGATGGCCAGGAAGGTGGGCAGAAGGCTGATGTCAGCGCCCAGCTCGCCGCAGATGCCGATCCAGATACCGGCGGCATGTGCGGCGTCGGTAGCGATCTTCAGTGCGCGAAGGACTGCGGGGTGGTGCGGGTCAAAGAACTTGCCCAGGTCGGTTGCCTGACGGTCGCAGGCCAGGGTGTACTGGGTCAGGTCGTTGGTGCCGACGGAGAAGAAGTCGACTTCCTTGGCCAGAGCGTCTGCCACAAAGACAGAAGCCGGGGTCTCGATCATGATGCCGATCTCGGTGTCCTTATTGTAGGGGATGCCCTCAGCATCCAGTTCCTTCATGACGGCTGCGCAGGCGCGCTTGCATTCCTTGATCTCCCAGACGGAGGTGATCATCGGGAACATGATGGCGACCTTACCGAATGCGGATGCACGGTAAAGGGCACGCAGCTGGGTGCGGAAGACCTCCGGACGGTTCAGGCAAATACGGATAGCACGGATGCCCATTGCCGGGTTCTCCTCGTGGGCGAGGTTGAAGTAGCCGACCTGCTTGTCCGCACCGATGTCCAGCGTGCGGATGACCACGCGCTTGCCGTCCATTGCCTGGGCAACAGCCTTGTAAGCCTCAAACTGGGAATCCTCGGAGGGATAATCATCAGCCTTGAGGTACAGGAATTCGCTGCGGAAGAGGCCGATACCCTGGCCGTCGTTGTTCTTCACTGCGGCAACGTCGTCCGGGGAGCCGATGTTGCAGTAGACCATCATTTCGCGGCCATCGAGGGTAACGTCCTTCTGGCCGATCATGGTGCGCATGAGTTCCTGCATCTGCTTCTGCTTTTCCAGCTTCAGGTTGTAGGCAGCGAGAGCGGTCTCGTCCGGGTCAAACATCAGCGAGCCGGTAGCGCCGTCGATGTAGCAATCGCGGCCTTCGAATTCCTGGGTCAGGGCGTCGCCCAGGCCGCAGACGGCCGGGATGCCCATCGTACGGGCCAGGATAGCGGTGTGGCTGTTGCCGCTGCCGCCCTGGGTAGCAAAGGCCAGGATCTTGCTCTTGTCGAGCTGGAGGGTCTCAGAGGGGGCCAGGTCGTCGGCTGCCAGGATGACGGGCACGTCTGAATCAATGCCGCCTTCGATGACACCCATCAGGTTGTTGAGCAGACGGCGGCTGACGTCCTTAACGTCGGCTGCGCGCTCACGCAGGTAGGGGTCGTCCATTGCGGCCATCATGGCGCTGAACTGCTCACCGGCGGTCAGAACGGCATACTCTGCGTTGCACTGCTCTGCT
This sequence comes from Candidatus Limivicinus sp., assembly GCA_045599525.1. Lineage (GTDB taxonomy): Bacteria > Bacillota > Clostridia > Oscillospirales > Oscillospiraceae > Limivicinus. Next base: position 4,581 of record JAZRWD010000129.1, read on the forward strand.
TCCAGAGTCTCCAGAATGCAATCGTTAAAGTCGTCATCTTCCAGGAACATGGCATGGGTCTCGAAGAGGATCGCGGTCTCGTCACCGGCTTCCTCGCGGCACTTTTCGGCCAGAGCACCCAGCTGATCCACGGACTTTTCGCGTGCGGCAGCGATACGGGCCTTTTCAGCCTCAAGGTCGGCAGCCGCGGTCTTTTCCACGACGGTGCTGGAACGGCGGAAGAAGTAGAGCACACCGCTGGCTACGCCTTTGGATACGCCCTTGCCCTGCATTACAATCATTGCTTGTGTCCTCCTGATTATTTGTTGTGTTGTATTTTATCGGGGAAAAACTGCGGTCAAGCCTGTTTTTCCCTATGGTTTCCTTTTCCCTGCTGTTGCCTGCTTTTTCTGCCCTGCTTCTGCGCAGCGTCTGTGCAGAAGACCGGCTTACAGGTTCTTTTCCAGGAATGCCTGAATGGCTTCGGCAGCTTCAGCCTCATCCTCTCCCTCGACGGAAACGGTGATCACGTCACCCTTTTTGATGCCGAGGCGCATCATCTGCATCAGCAGGTGGGCCTTGGCCGAGTTTTCGCCCTTGGTTACGGTGGTCACGGAAGTGAAGCGCTTGGCTTCCTTAGCCAGCAGTCCGCCCGGACGGGCGTGCATTCCCAAAGGATCTTTGATGGTGTAAGTAAACTGTTTCATTTCCGGCATCTCCTTTTTTGCCTGTCTGCAAGCCTATCCGGACAGCAGCCTGCAGATAGTATATTTTATCACACAGCAGGAAAAAAATACTCACCAAACTTTTCCTCCTGTTTTTAGATATCTTGCTGAATAATCCTGATTATTTTTCCAGCTTTTCCCTTATTCATTCGGTATATGCTTCCCGTCTTTTCCTTCTGCGGCAGACGCTGCTGTCGGTCAGGCGTCGGGACGGGCGTAACCGAAGCTGTTCCAGGGGAGGCTTCCTCCGGGCTGTGCGTTGAAGACCCGGTAGGTCGTTGCCGTACAGCGCGGGAGGGCAAGCGAGTCCCCGGTGCGGGCGTGGGTACGGGAAAAATCGGCGTCTGTGCCGTTAAAGAAGCCCAGCTCCGCGCCGCTGACATCGTCCCAGGTCAGGTCCACGTTATACCAGCCGTCTTCCAGACAGACGAGGTTCCAGGCATGGTCCCCGCCGGAAGTCCCCACACAGTAATAGGTCGTGATCCCGAGCCGGTTCATCACATACTGGAAGGCCCGGGCATAGCCGGCGCAGACCGTCTTGCCCAGGATCAGCGCGCTGTAGGCACTCTGACTCATGATAGCGTTCTCATCGTAGGACGCAAAGGCCACCAGAACGTTGTGGACATAACGCTCCCGCTCAAAGTCGGTGTCAAACAGCTTTGCCCCCTCAACGACCGCGGCAGCCGCCTGCTCAAAGGCAGCGCGTGCCTGTGTCAGGGCATCGCCGCTAAACAGATACTGCAGGGTAACGGCGGTGCAGATTCCGTCCGTCCGGCAGGAATAGGAATAGCCCGTATCCAGCCAAAAGAGACCGGGGCAGTCATAGTACACGGCCTCGATGACCCGGTGCAGCTGCTGGTGCTCCAGCTCCGCTTCCAGGGCAAAGCTATCCGCAGCGGACAGCGCTGCCGCGTAGACCTGCTTATAGACGATCTGCTCCTTTTTGCTGAGGAAGCTGAAATAGGGGTGGGTCTGCGGGTCGATCGCCGCCTCGGCACCCGTAATGCGGCCGGGGGACGGCACAGGTCCATCCTGTCGGATGCCCTGGATCGTGATGCGGAGTTCCCGGCCACCGTCCAGCACGGACTGGACCGTTCTGCCCAGAATGAAGCCGGTCAGGGAGCCCAGCCGTTCGCTGAGCATCTGCTGTACCGGGCCCCAGAGAGTCGGCGTTATGCGGATATACAGAGCGCTGAGCAGCAGAGCGCAAAGAATGCACAGCGCTGCCAGCCGTTTTTGTACTCTTCTCAAGCGTTACTTGTTGACCACATTCTCGGGCGCGCCGGCCAGGAATGCGGCAATATTGGCAGCCGAGGTGTCCATGATGCGCTGGCGTGCTTCGCGGGCAGCCCAGCTGATGTGGGGGGTAATAAAGCAGTTCTTTGCGGTGAGCAGAGGGTTGTCTGCCCGGATGGGCTCCGTGGAGACCACGTCGAGGCCGGCGGCATAGATCTTTCCGCTGTTGAGGGCATCGGCCAGGTCCTGCTCCACGACCAGACCGCCGCGGCTGTTGTTGATGAGGATGACGCCATCCTTCATCTTGGCAATGTTGTCTTTGTTGATGAGGCCGGCGGTATCGGCGGACTGCGGGCAATGCAGAGCGATGACGTCGGACTGGGCCAGCAGCTCATCCAGGGTCACATACTCGGCAATGGCCATGCCGCTTTCGCTGCGGCTGCGGTTATAGGCCAGAACACGCATACCCATCGCCCTGGCAATGGCCCCGGTAGCCTGGCCGATACGGCCAAAGCCGATAATGCCGATCGTCTTGCCATAGAGCTCAATGATGGGGTAATCCCAGAAGCAGAAATCCTGGCAGTTGGTCCAGCGGCCTTCCTGCACGGCGTTGGCGTGGTGGGCCACCCGGTTGCAGATCTCCAGCAGGAGGGCAATGGCAGCCTGGCCGACAGCGGCCGTACCGTAGGACGGCACGTTGGAGACGGGAATGCCGCGTTCCTTCGCACAGGCAATGTCTACCACATTGAAGCCGGTGGCCAGCACGGCGATAAAGCGGATGCCGGGGCAGCTTTCCAGGGTGTGACGGGACAGCGGCGTTTTGTTGGTGACCACGATCTCCGCATCGCCGATACGGGAGATGATCTCTGCCTCGTCAAAGGGGGTGCGGTCATACATGGTGACCTCGCCGAGAGCCTCAATGGGTGCCCAGCTCAGGTCGCCGGGGTTTTCGGTATAGGAATCCAGGATCACGATCTTCATCTATGTATTCTCCTTA
>JAZRWD010000130.1:0-2523 GCA_045599525.1 Candidatus Limivicinus sp.
TGCCGTCAGCGAGCTGGAGACCCGGGAGCGGGAACGCACCGGCATCCGCAAGCTGAAGGTCGGTTACAACAAGGTCTTTGGCTATTTCATCGACATTCCCCGTTCCGCAGGGACGGACAACATCCCGGAGGACTATATCCGTAAGCAGACCCTGGTCTCCAACGAGCGGTATTTTACCAAGGAACTCAAGGAACTGGAGGATGCCCTCCTCACGGCCCGGGAGACGATCAACGACAAGGAATACCGCATCTTTGCCGATATACGTGACACGGTGGCCGCCAATGTCGACCGGATCCGCGCCACAGCGGACGCGGTCGCTGCGCTGGACTGCTACTGCTCGCTGGCTGAGGTGGCGGTCAAAAACCACTATACCATGCCGGAAATCGACATTTCCCGCGAGCTGGACATTCGGGAGGGGCGCCACCCCGTAGTGGAGCAGACGCTGAAAAACGTGCTCTTTGTCCCGAATGACACCTTCCTGAACGGGGGAGACGACCGGGTCGCCATTGTCACCGGCCCCAACATGGCCGGTAAGTCTACCTACATGCGCCAGACGGCCCTCATTGTGTTAATGGCGCAGATCGGCTCCTTTGTGCCCGCCAGAAGCGCGACCGTCGGCATTGTGGACCGGGTCTTTACCCGCATCGGAGCCTCGGACGACCTGGCCTCCGGCCAGTCGACCTTCATGGTGGAAATGAACGAGATGGCAGAGATCCTGAAGCACGCAACGGCCTCCTCTCTGCTGATTCTGGACGAGATCGGCAGGGGAACCTCGACCTTTGACGGCATGGCCATTGCCCGCGCGGTGCTGGAGCATTGTGCAGATAAGCGTCGGCTGGGGGCAAAAACCATGTTCGCGACCCACTACCATGAGCTTTCAGCTCTGGAGGGCGAGGTCAGCGGCGTCCGCAATTATAATATTACGGCCAAAAAGCAGAACGGGACCCTGGTCTTCCTGCGCAAGATCGTCCGCGGTGCTGCGGATGACAGTTACGGCATTGAGGTCGCCAAGCTGGCTGGCCTGCCGGACTCTGTAGTCAGCAAGGCCAAGGGCTATCTGAAGGAGTTGGAGGCAGGTGGCATTGCCACCGTGCGCCCGGCAGCTCCGGCAGAAGCGGCGGAGGAACAGCAGATGAGTCTGGCTTCCATCGGAACGGATGAGGTGGGACAGATCCTGCGGGATACGGACCTCAACACGATTACCCCCATTGAGGCTATGAACCTGCTCTATAAGCTGCAGCAGAAAGCGCGGGGCTGACCGATGACAAAAAACGACGGACCCGCAGAGAAGCAGCAGACACCGGGCCGGGGCGGACTGCCCGACAGCAGACCGGGAATGACCGCCCTCCCCGGGCGGCTGCCGCTGATCCTGATTTTGTGTTACTTTCCTCTGCATCTCTGGGTGCTGCCGGTGCTCTTCGGCAGCATGGCTCTGCAGGGCATGCTGAGCGATGCGGCAGCGAATTACGCAGTCTATGCCTTCGGGGCACTGTATATGGTGGTCGTCGGCTTTTCCCTGCTGCGGGACAGCTATGACCGTTTCATGGACAGGCCCTTTCAAAACCTTGCAATCGTGGTCGGCACCTATCTGGTGCTCTTTATGCTCGACATTCTGGTCGGTATCTTTCTTTCCGTCTTCCTGCCCGAGACAGACAACCTGAACAATGATCAGATCGTTGCCCTGACCAAGCAGGACTACGGCATGACGATGGCAATGGCGGTGTTCCTGGCGCCCCTCTGTGAGGAACCGCTCTTCCGTGCGGGCATTTTCGGCCTTCTGTACCGCCGCAGCCGTGTCGCGGCCTATCTGGCGGGCACACTGCTCTTCAGCCTGTACCACGTCTGGGCGTATGCCATCGCGGACCCGTCCTACTGGGTCTATGCCCTGGCCTATGTGCCGGCCTCCTTCCTTCTGTGCCTGTGCTATGAGTGGACGGACAGCCTGTGGGGCCCCATATTCCTGCATATGATCGTCAATGCTGTCGCCATGGGGGTGAGTTTTTGAGTCAGGAGATCGTTATCCGGCCAATCGCACATATTGAAAGTGATTTTGCCACCAAGTTCGGTGTGCCCCGGCAGGCCGGCATCGTGGAGGAGCTGGAGGCACTGGTCGTTTTTGAACCCGAATACCGGAACCCGGACGCTCTGCGCGGGCTGGAGGATTTCAGCCATATCTGGCTGATCTGGCAGTTTTCCGAGGCAGTGCGAAAGGACTGGTCGCCCACCGTGCGTCCGCCTCGTCTGGGTGGCAATGAACGCAAGGGCGTTTTTGCAACGCGTTCCCCCTTCCGGCCCAATTCCCTGGCTCTGTCCTGTGTCCGCCTGCTCGGCATGGTGGAGGACCCGGAGCGGGGCGTCTGCCTGCGCGTCGGCGGGGCGGACATGATGAACGGCACCCCTGTGCTGGACGTGAAACCCTACATCCCCTATGCGGACAGCAAGCCCGAAGCCCTGGGCGGCTTTGCCCCCGATGCGGGCAGGCAGCTGCAGGTGGTCTTTCGGGAGGGCACACAGGAAAAGGTC
>JAZRWD010000131.1:0-11101 GCA_045599525.1 Candidatus Limivicinus sp.
TGCTTGGCAGTTCATTTGATAACCCGGCAGATGTCATTCGTCCGCCGGATGACTCTCTGCTCACGCCCGTCGTGCAGTTTGTGGCGGATGACCCCGCACCGGATGATGACGGTGGAGGCCAAAATACCGGAGACCAGGAAAACGATGACCAGAAAAAAAGAAAGGGCGGCCTGCGACAGATCGTCAGGGATGCGGTGCTCCGTATGCCCGTGGCCGTTCGTGCCTGCGTGTGCCTTCCACTCTGGGCAGTGGGCTCCGCAATCATTACTCTGGTCAGTCTGTTGGGGTCGGTGCTGGGTGTGCCTGTGTTGGAATCTGCACTGCGCATTCTCCTGACCGCTGCTGCACTTTTCGGCATCCTGCTCGGAACCGTTAAGGTGATTGCGCCGGGCATTCCGGTTAAGAAGATGCTCAAGCCACGTAATCTGCTTTTTCTACTGGTTGCCGCTGTGGTAGCCGAAGCAGGGCTTGTGGCCGTACGTTTGTTTGTTGATGAGGGGGATCGAATCGCTGGCCTTGTGCACAGTGGGCTTACCCTTACTACGCTGGTTGCTGTGCTTCTTCCATTTACCGCTAAAGCGGTGAAAGCACGAAAGCGGGAGCGGGCGTAAGCGGTCCTGCAAAACAGCATGGCCGGCCTGGCGTGGGTCAGAGAATGATGACGAGCCGGTTAGTTCAACAAAGAAAGAATACAAAGAATAATAATAAAATATAAAATATAAAATAGTTATATTTAAAGAATAATAACAAATGGGGAAACGACAATGATCAATAAGTTCTGTAAAAAGCCATTATGGGAAGTGTCCCAGAAGCTGTCTGCCGTCGCAATGGGCCGTGAGCCGGCGGACATGGTAATTGTTAATGCAAATCTGGTAAATGTATGCACTAAAGAGATTATGCCGAATATTTCTGTGGCTGTTTCCTGCGGCCGCATTGCCCGTGTAGGCGGTGCTGAGGCATGCATCGGCCCGGATACACAGGTCGTCGATGCGGGCGGGCAGTATCTTGCCCCTGGCTTTATGGACGGCCATATCCATGTGGAATCCTCCATGATCTCCGCGGGAGAATATGCAAAGGCTGTACTTCCGCATGGCACGACGGGCATCTACATGGATCCCCATGAAATCTGCAACGTACTTGGTCTTGCCGGTGTCCGCTGCATGCTCGATGATGCCGCCCGTACCCCGCTGAAGGCGATGATGACTACCCCTTCCTGCGTTCCTGCTGTACCGGGTTTTGAAGATACCGGATCCTTTATCGGGCCTGCAGAGGTTGCAGAGACCATGGACTGGGATGAGTGCGTCGGCCTCGGTGAGATGATGAACTTTCCGGGCATCATCAACAGCACTGACCACGCCCACGGCATTACCGGAGCTACGCTGAAAGCAGGAAAGATCGTTACCGGCCATTATTCTGTTCCGGAGACCGAGGGCGGCCTGAATGCATATATTGCGGCAGGCGTCCGCTGCTGCCATGAGTCTACCAGAGAAGTGGATGCATTAGCTAAGATGCGCCTCGGCATGTATGCCCAGTTGCGCGAAGGCTCCGCCTGGCACGACCTGCAGGAGGTGAGCAAAGCCCTGACCCGCCATGAGGTGGATTCCCGTTTTGCCTGCCTGATCTCCGACGATACCCACCCCCATACCCTGATCGCGGACGGGCATCTTGACCATATCGTGCGCCGTGCGGTACAGGAGGGCATTGACCCGCTGACGGCCATTCAGATGGTCACGATCAACACGGCGACCTGCTTCCACATGGACCATGAGCTGGGCTCTGTTGCCCCAGGCAAATGTGCGGATATGCTGCTGCTGAATAACCTTGAGCAGCTGCAGGTGACCAAAGTCTGGGTTGATGGTACGCTGGTTGCGGAGAACGGAAAAATGGCAGTGGAATTCCCACCCTATGCCTATCCCGAATGGGCGACGCACACCATGCACATCGGCGAAGAAATCACCGCAGAGACCTTTGCTATCCCTGCAGAGCAGGAAGAAGAGACTGTCCGCGTGATGGAAGTCATTCCGGCACGTGTCGGTAATATTGAGCGCCATATCACCCTGAAGGCAGTTAACGGCAGGCTGGAATCCGATGCTACGCAGGATGTGATGAAAGCGGTCGTGTTTGAGCGTCATAAGGCAACCGGTAAGAAGGGTGTCGGCTTTGTCCGCGGCTTTGGTATCAAGAACGGCGCAATGGCCTCTACGGTTGCGCATGACGCGCACAACCTGCTGGTGATCGGCACGAATGACGAGGACATGGCTCTGGCAGCCAACACCCTGATTGCCTGCGGCGGCGGTATGACCGCTGTGCAGAACGGCAAGGTGCTCGGAACGATCGAGCTTCCGGTCGCTGGTCTGATGAGTCAGAAACCTATTGATGAGATGGATGAGCTGGTAAAGAAGCTGGATAAGGAATGGAAGACCATCGGCTGCGAAATGCCGAGCCCCTATATGACAATGGCCCTGGTCGCACTGGCCTGCCTGCCTGATCTGCGTCTGACTGACCGCGGCCTGGTGGACTGCAACCGGTTCTGCTTTGTGCCCCTTAAGGTAGAAGAATGATATCCGTAGAAAAACTCTCCTGGTCCTTCCCGCAAAAGGACCTGTATGAAGATATTTCCTTTACCATTGAAGACGGACGCCATTGCGTCCTGGTCGGCAGCAACGGCACGGGCAAAACGACCCTGACCGACCTGATCGCCGACAGCGGGAATTATATTATCCACCACGGCCGCATTACGAAGCCGGAAGGCTGCCGCATCGGATATGTCAGCCAGTATGTGAAGCACAACAAAGCGCAGGACACCACGGTGTACGAGTACCTCTGCGAGGATTTCCTGCGCATGCAGGCCGAAACAGAGCAGATCTGTGCGGAGCTGGAGACGGCAGAGGACCCGGACGAAGCTTTTGCCCGGTACCAGCACAGTCTGGACTGCTTTGATGCAGTAGACGGATATAATTATGAAAGTAATCTCCACCGCCGACTGAAAACTGCCGGCCTGCAGCAGTTGGAGGAGCTTCCTCTCAGTGCAATCAGCGGGGGAGAATACAAACTGGTGCAGATCATCAAGGAAATGCTCATCCTGCCGGATCTGCTGATTATGGACGAGCCGGATGCCTTCCTGGATTTCGAGAATATCTGCGGCCTGTGTGACCTGATCAATGACCACAAGGGTACTATGCTGGTCGTTACGCACAACCGATACCTCTTAAACCATTGTTTTGACCAGGTCCTCCATCTGGAAAACATGGGCCTGCGCAGCTATGACGGCAGTTATCCGGAATACACCTGTGCTCTGCTGCAGATGAAGGCAGACCTGCAGGAAACTGCACGGAAGGAGAGCGAATGGGTCGAGATCCAGCGTGTGCTGGTGGACCGTCTTCGGGATGAGGCCACGATGGTCGTTGACCCTTACCGCGGGAAGAAGCTGAAGGCACGTGTGTCTTATCTGGCCCGTCTGGAGAAGACGCTGACGAAGGAGCCTTTCCTGGAGGTCCGTGAGCTGGATATTTCCCTGCCGCAGATTACCGGACAATTGGACGCCTGTTCTCAAGACGGGGAAGACACGACCTGCCCGTCAGAGTCCGCTTGTGCGGTGCGGGCAGAGAACTATTGTCTCGCCTTTGGCGACAAGGTGCTGCTTGACGGGGTGTCCTTTGTCATCGGGCCGAAGGATAAGTGTGTCCTGGTTGGGCCGAACGGAACCGGTAAGTCCTCCATGCTGCGGCAGATTCATCGCGGAGAAGCAAACGGAATTGAAATCAACCCTGTGCTGAAGGCAGATTTTCTGAGCCAGATCTATGGAGAGACTCTTCCCGAGCAGGAAACGGCCTTGGAACTGTTTCGTGACCGCTTTGGGATGGACCGTTATGAAACGGAGGCATATCTGGGCCGCTATGGTTTGGATGCCGACGCAATGAAGGCAAAGATCGGCGTGCTTTCCGGTGGTGAAAAGAACCTGCTGCAGCTTGCGGTGATCGGAAAAGGGGACGCGGACATTCTCTTCCTGGATGAGCCAACCAGCCATCTTGACCTGAAGGCCCAGCTTTCCCTGGAGAAGGCAATTCGGGAGTATCCCGGCGCGGTGCTGATGGTCAGTCATGATTTCTATACCATAGCCAACTGTGCGGATTATGTTCTCTATGTGGAAAACGGTACCCTGCGCAAAATGAGCGGAAGGGCCTTCCGTAAAATGGTGTACAAAAAGCATTTCAGCAGCGATTACCTTTTGCTGGAGCAGCAGAAAAAGGACCTGGAGCTGAAAATCGCCGGTCTGCTGGAGATACATGACTTTGCTGCGGCAAAGGACCTTTGCCGTCAGCTAGAAGAAACGATCCGGCAGATGCAGGGCTGATTGTCTGCTGAGGTGGGCAAAAAAAGCTGTCGTTTTTGTCGTTCTGTCGTTTACTGCATATGCAAAATCATAGAACAGCACGTCCCGCCACAGCTTTTATGCCGTGGCGGGACGTGCTGTTCTGTTGTGTCGTTTTATGCAGCAGACTTCAGCGCAGATTTTCCTGGGATTTCTCCAGTACGCTGTCGTTCTGAAAAACGATGCGGCAGCTTCCGTTTCCGTCTGCTGTCCGCCATTCATAAACGAGGACATCAGCGTTTTCCTGTGTTTCGGGAGCATCTTCGATTACTGTACCCGGCATGCCAAACATCTCGCAGACTGTTTCATAGTTCATCTGGGTGACGATCAGGTCGTAATTCAGGCGGGTAACAAAGTTGCCGGAATCCTGGCTTTGTGTTCTGCCGAACTTTGCTGACCAGAGCAATGCCAGCCCAAGAAACAGACAGAGCACGCCGACAGCCAGTCGGATGTTATATAACCTGTTTTTTGTGCCGCAGTTCGGACATACTTTTGCGTTTTCTTTGACCATATGCCCGCATTTTTTGCATCGGACCATCTGTGCCATAATGTTCCTCCGTATTCCTAATCTTCTGCTATTGTACATAACAAAGAAGTAAATGTAAATGCCAATTTTATCCTTCAAAGCTCTTGACAGAGCGGGTATAATTGAGCATATTTGAAGAAAGCGAGGAATGACGTATGCGCACGGTCAACGGAAGACGGACACGCGTGCTGGATATGACGCAGGGGCCTCCGCTGCCATTACTGATTCAGTTCGGCATCCCGTTACTGATCGGGAATATCTTTCAACAGGTTTATGGCCTTGTCGATACGATGGTGGCCGGATATAACCTGGGCGATAATGCCATTGCGTCCATAGGTGCGACGGCTGTGCTGTTTAATCTGCTTCTCAGTGTGGCAAACGGCTTAAATAACGGTTATGCGATCATTGTGACCCAGCGCTTCGGCGCCCATGACGAGAAGAGCCTGCGGGTCTGTGTGGCAGGTATGATGGAGCTGAATCTGCTCTCCAGTGTTCTGCTGACGGGACTGTCTCTGGCGTTTCTGCGCCCGCTGCTACATTTTATGCAGATTCCGGAAGCTATTTTCGCGGATACCTACGGATATATTGCCGTAATCTTTGCCGGGCTCGGGGCAACGGTAACATACAACATGTTTGCTGCAATCATGCGTGCCTTTGGCAACAGCATAACTTCTCTGCTGTTCCTGATTTTCTCCTCCTGTCTTAATATTCTGCTGGACTTTCTGTTTATCGTTGGCCTGCACTACGGCGTGAAAGGGGCTGCGTTAGCAACGGTATTGGCTCAGCTCATTTCGGCACTGCTGAGCGGGGCGTATGTGCTGCGCAGCTATCGCAGTTTTCTGCCCGCAAGGGAGGACTGGCGCGTTCCACGCCATGTCCTGACAGACCTGTTAAGCCAGGGCTTTGGTATGGCCATAATGCTGTGTGTGGTCAATCTGGGCACAGTCATCTATTTCCGTGCGAATAATGCTTTAGGCGAGAGCTTTATTACGGCGCAGTCCTCCGCACGGCGGATCGTTGACCTGACCATGATGCCCATGTGGACCCTGGCAACAGCTACAGCAACCTTCACGGGGCAAAACTGGGGGGCAGACCGCAAGGACCGTATCCGTCAGGGAATGCGCGTGACGGCAGCACTGGAGCTTGCCTGGTCTGTGATCTCCATCGGTATTGTGTTTTCCTTTGGTGCCCGGCTGGAGGGTCTGATTACGGGGAGTATGAACGCGGAGATCCTGCAGGGGGCAGTGACTTACATGCGCTGGCATGTTTCCTTCTACCCGGTTCTTGGTCTTCTGCTCGCTTTGCGCCTGTGTATGCAGTCTATGGGCATCAAGCTGGCGCCGATCCTTTCCAGCTGCGTGGAACTGGGGTTGAAAGCTTTTTCTGCGTTTTTCATTATCCCGGTAGTCGGGTTTATCGGTATTTGTATGACGGAACCGCTGACCTGGGTCGTTATGCAGCTCTATCTGGGCTTTGCCTATTTCCGTATGCGGAAGAAGCTGTATGGGATGCCATAGGCAGGATTAAAATAAAATGCTTCGCATTGTGCAATGTCCGATGACTTTTGGTTCGGAGAATCTTGTATTTTAGGAGTTCCTTATGGGAATCATTTATCTTTTGTTTGTTGCTTTTCTCTTCAGCTTTGCAGGGCTGTGTGCTAAGACGATTGCGCCCTTCTACAGCTCGGAGTATATTTCCTTTTTCCGTTTCTTTTTCGGCGTTCTATTTCTGCTGATCCTGAAGCTTGTGACCCGCCATAAGTTTCAGCCGGACTACCGCAGGCAGCTCAAGCGGCTCTGGCCGTGGCTGCTGGCCGGCGGTGTCTGCAAGGAAATCAGCTATCTTTGCGAAAACTATGCTCTCACGCACGGCGTTTCCTACGGCAACATTCTGACCCAGCCGGTCATGCTGTTGTTTATCACATTTGTGAGTGTGTGCTTCCTGCACGAAAAACTCTCGCGCCGCAGGGCGTTTTTTATCCTGCCGTGCCTTGCCGGTATTGTTCTTGTAAGCTGGAACGGCCGCTCTCTGCAGGATTATCTGCAGGGGAATCTGTTGCTTACGTTGCTATATGTGATGTCCGGCATCTCAGCCAGCTTTCACATCCTGGCGCAGAAAAAGGCGGCCGACTCCATGCACATTATTGACAGCAACCTGACCATGTTTACCATTTCGGCCATCGCTGCGCTGTTTCCACTGATTTCCCCGACCATGTCGGGCGCAATCTCCGGCGTGCACCCCAGCAGTGCAGCACTGATCGCAATCCTGTTTATGGGCTTCATCACGGGTATCGGATTTTATTTCAATGCTCGTGCGATCCCTCTCGTGCCGCTGTACATGGTACAGGCTCTACAGAGTACGATGGTTTTTTTCAGCATTCTGTGGGGAGCTCTGTTTTTCCATGAACCGGTCACGCTCTGGCTTGTCGTCGGTTCAGCTCTGTTTATTACGGGCATCATTGGCCTTCAGATTGCCTGAACTGCACAAGGCTTAATGTAGTCGAAAATCATAAAAAAATAAAATCCCCGAAAACTTCGGTTTTCGGGGATTTTTGATAAGCAATGTTCGAGATCAGCGCTTGCTGAACTGAGGAGCACGACGTGCGGCTTTGAGACCGTACTGCACTACCTCTAACGCTCGAAAATGCCGATATATCAAGCATTTTCAGGACTTCGCTTTAAATTTGCCCCATAAATTAACTCATATTTTACATCCCGGATTCAATGCAAATCATCAGTTTTCCTCACTGCGAAAGAGCCTTATTTACAACTGATGAGAGTTCCTGTGGCTTATTATACTTAACCTTAGCATAAATATCCATAGTAACTTTGCTGTTTTCATGACCAGCCAGATACTGTACTGTCTTCGGATCCACACCAACATGAATCAGATTTGTAATATATGTATGTCGAAGCTGATGTGGTGTCACATCAAAATCAAGACTGTATATCACATCTGCGTTATGTGATGCTGCCTCTCCAAGTACCGGTGTTACTTTATGAGGAATCTTCTGTCCATTCACATAACGGAAATAAGTTCTTTCCTTATTAGATCTTACTCGAATATAATTCCATACTCTTTTAAACTGTGAATAGGCAAGTGGCTCTCCCTTGCTGTCTGCTATCACATAATCAGAGATACTCGTTCCCTTCAAATCTCTCAGGCACTCAACCAGACACTGTGGAATCGGAACATCACGATAGGCTGCAGGTGTCTTTAACTCTTCTGTAATCACCGGTCTGTTATTCACACTTCTCCAGGCTCTCCTAACTGCAATATACGGAGTAGGAACATCAAGAAACACACAGTCCCATTTCAGACCAAGAATTTCTTCTCGTCTGAGTCCTGCAAATAAACCGATCATAACAAAGTTGTATGGCGGGAGTCCTTTGATTGCATCCAGAAGCTGTTTCACCTGATCATCTGTGAGCGCTTCTTTCTGTTTTGTCGGAGTGCCACCTTTCGCAGATATACCTTCAGATGGATTATAGTCAATCACATGGCTGTATTGAGCAGAGTAAAAAATACACTTAAACAGCATGTTTACCGTGTTATATACGGAAGCAGATTTTCTGGAGGCCGGTACAAGAGCCAGCCTGATATCATCTGCCGTAACCTCTGTCATATACATATCGCCTAATGGTTTGACTATGTAATTGCGTAGTTTCGATTCATAATCTCTCAGTGTTGCCGGTTTCACCTTTCCGGACTGGATCGTAAGCCATTTAGCAGAATACTCTGCAACTGTCGGATTGTCTCTCCTGAAAATCGCTTCCTCAACCTGCCGCTTTGCTTCACGCTCTTTCTCATATAATTCTTCACGAGTCCTTGCATAAAGGTTCACGCGCTTACCGTCTGCGTCATCAATTCGAGTACGGTAATATGTAATTCCACTTCGCTGAACAGTACCATATTTCGGAATGTCTGAATTTCTCTTTGCCATTGTTATACTCCCTTCTGTTTATTACATTTACATTTTCTTAGATGACTTCCATTTCCTCAAGGATGTCACCTATGTATATACAATGAGCGGGGATCTGCATCCCCGCTCACATATTTCTCTGTACTATTAGTCTTCTGTTACGTTATTCATCAAAGTAAATGCATCTCCAAGAGTCTGAACTAATTCATCCGGACGATTGTATTTAACTTTAGCGTAAATATCCATGGTAATCTTACTGCTTTCATGCCCTGCCAGATATTGAACCGTCTTTGGATCAACCGATGCATGAATCAGGTTTGTAATATAAGTGTGCCGAAGCATATGCGGTGTGACATCAAAATCGAGAGAATAAACTACATGACCATTATGCGGTGCCTTTTCGCCAAGTTTCGGATAGATTGTTTTCTTAATAGCTTTGCCATTTTCATCGCGTTTTACATGTCCATCCTTATCATATACACGGTAAGTCCTCGGCTTAGCAGTTCTTGTCGTAATATACTTCCAGAGCTGTCTGAATTGTGAGTAGGATAACGGATCACCATCACTATTTGCAATGACATAATCCGATTTACTATTCTTTTTGGTTTCTCTCAAGCACTCTGTCAGGCAATCCGGAAGAGGAATATTTCTGTTGGCTGCTGCGGTCTTCAACTCTGTCATAATTACTGGTCGGTTTCCCTCTGTATGCCAGGCACGTCTGACTGTCAGATACGGTGCTTTATCATCCAGATACACAGAATCCCATTTCAAAGCCAATATTTCTTCTCTTCTCAGACCTGCATACAGGCCCAACATTACAAACACATAAGTCTGCAGTCCTTCAACAGCAGCCAATAATCTTTCAGCCTGTTCATCGGACAAGGAATCTTTCATTTTCTGAGGTATGCCGCCTTCCGTGGTAAGGTATACCGTAGGATTATCATCAATCAGTCTGCTTTCCATAGCAGATTTAAAAATCGACTTATAGAGAATCACAACTGATTTATATACGGATGCCGATTTCTTTGATACCGGAACCAGAGCTAACTGAATGTCATCCTGGGTCACATCAGCAATTCTCATATCACCAAGTTCAGCGATAATATGTCTTCTAACCTTAGATGTGTAATCGATCAATGTGGTAGATCTTACATGGACGGACTGCATAAGGAGCCACTTTTCAGCATACTCTTCTACCGTAGGAGATTTTCTTCTGAAAGATGCATTGTCAATCTGATCCAATGCCTCAAGTTCCTTGTCGTACAACTCCTCTCGTGTTTTCCCATACAGAGCTACACGTTTTCCATTTTCATCTGTCACATAGGTTTTGTAATAATGATTTCCTCGGATTTCAACCGAACCGTATCTTGGGATTTGTCTTCTTCTTGCCAAATCCATCACCTCCACTTCTAATTACTGCAGCGCTGATATTCTCTTTTTAACAGATAGCATCCAAATCCTCAAGGATGTCAAATTATGCGCGTCTGCCATTTCTCTTCTTACGATATGTTGCATTAACTTCCATAGGTTTTGCTCTATGGGTGCATCTTGCAATATATTCCTGAAGACTTGTTTCGGTGAAAAATACACAACCATTTTCCACATACTGTACATAGGAAATCAAACCGCCAATTCTGGCAGCATCCAATGTTGCAAGGCTAATCCCTAATAGATTCGCTGCATCTTTTCTCGTATACATCTTATCCATGTTGCTTTCCTCCACGATAGATTGCATCTCGCCGTGCATGTTCCTGGATGTAATAACCCAGCTGAACTTTCACGGCATCATCAATCCCGCGCATCTGTCCTTTGCTTACTCTTCCGAGATAGCGAATGATGCACTTCTTATCAAAAGTTCCCAACTGTTCCGCTAATACCGTGGAAGGTCGATCCAGCCCTTTTGCCTTTCGGATGTAATAGTGTGTCGGCTGACATTTCTTTTTTTCGGTTTTGGATGTGAGCGGAGCCAGTGTCAGTGTCGGGGAATAATAATTCCCGATATCATTTTGCAGAATCACTACAGGGCGAACACCGCCTTGCTGCGATCCCTCTGGTTTACCAAGATTGGCAAGATAGATATCTCCTCGCCGGTAAACCCAATCTTCTTTCATCATGTGACTTCCTCCAGTCTCCATATCTTCTGAACGAAACGTTCTCATATGGAAAAAGCACTGATAAACGGATGTGAAATACTCTCTATACCATCAGTGCTTACTGCTTATATGGTTCTCCCGAATTTTTACTCTGCTACCCAGGGAGTTACAGGGATTTCATCAGACGC
>JAZRWD010000132.1:0-2314 GCA_045599525.1 Candidatus Limivicinus sp.
CAGAAAAGAATTCAAATACCAGCCGGCAACACCAAATAAGCCGCCAACCAGCAGCACGTCGAAGTGATTGATGGAGATGAGCGGTGTCACGGAATCCTTGCTGTCGGTCACGTATCCTCTTTTCCATGCATAACACAGGGCGCAGCAAGCCGGGGCAAAGGAAACATGAGGCCCGAGGAGCAGACCAAAGGTCACCTCATTGACGAGGTTCAGCTGGGCTCCGGCAAGATTTGCAGCAATTCCGGCCAAATCGACAAGCGCACAGAGAACAATGGAAGTCAGAGCACCGACGGCAGAACCGAAGGCACCGGCGGAAAAGGAAGCTACGATTTGCATAAGAGGACTCATGATTTCTTTCTCCCACGAAAAGCAAAGAATTTATGTCTCAAGTGCTGCCAGGATCTCGTCCAGTGCGGCATGATCCTGTTTTAAGAAACTGTCGAGGATAAGGCACATCTGCGGATAAAGGATATCGGATGTGGCATCCACCAGCTTTTCAACGAGCCGCGGCACCCACACGAGCAGATGCGCTTCGAGGAAACGCTTTGCACCGTCCACATTGGTTTTCAGCGCGGCATCGTCGCCGTCAGCAAATGCCTTTACCGCGCGGGAAGCGAGTTCTGCCATGAAGGCCAGTTCCAGCGCGAGGCTGTCATCCGCGACACGCGGGTAGCCTTCGGGAAGCATGCCGAAGCTGCGATAGAACTGTCTGACGCGCAGAGTGCACTCCTGGAAGAGCATGGCTTCTTTCCCCACATAAACCGATTCCCAGGGAGGAGCAATCATTTTGAGAGGGCCGACGAACATGCGGTTGTATTCACTCTTCAGCGAGTCAAGGAATTTCGGGTCTGCCATTTCGCCGCGAATCATACGGAGAAAGTCTGCTGCCTTTGCCATTACATCGCCATCGTTTTCGCTGAGCAGCCCAAAAGACTCACCGGATATATCCGCAGTGAGCATTTCCAGAACCTCCGCATTTGGGTCTCCGCCGAATACTTTATGCAGAAGCGAGTAAAGATAAAGTCTGTTTGCCAGCAGAACCTCTACGATCTTTTTGTTATCTTCCGTCATTGTGTCTTCTCCTGTTCCTATAGATTTGCCTCGGCCATGTGGCAGCCGGCTACGAGCCGAGGCCTCTCGTTGCCTTACCATTTATCGTTACAGCTGTAATCAGCCGGATATTTCTGTGTTATCGAAACTTTTTTCGGGAATATCACCTGTAGAATGATTATGCCATATTGCGCAAAACTGCACAACAGGAAAAACGCAGCAAGATTCTGCTGCATGAGCTGACGCGGATGCGTTCGGATGCTACCGGCTGTGAGCCGGAAACGCGATAAAAGCGAATAATACATAAATCAAGGCTGTACCAAAACGTTTTCACACCGTTTGATACAGCCCTTATTTCAGGCGGTCTCTGTGAGAGCGGCAGCATTGCTACCGCTCTCCGGCAGAGTTTCCTTAATGCTTCGGATCAGATCTTTTCTTCAAAGTCCTTCTCGGAGGCAAATCTGCTGGGGTTAATGATGAAGTTGGGCTCAGTGCCGCCATCGGGGAAGCAGGGCTCCTCGGTTACGCCTTCGCCGTACATTGCCTTCAGCTCGTCAATGGGGCCGAACTTGAGAGCACGCATCATGCAGGCAGTAACGCAAGCGGGTTCCTGACCCTTGCGGACGAGCTCGATGCAGCCGTTGCACTTGCCGACAGCCTGCTTAGCCTCAACATATTTGGGCTGGCCGTAGGGGCATGCCTTTACGCAGAGCTGGCAGGATTCGCCGAGGCACTGAATGCTGTCATCGTGGCAGACGAGGCCGGTGGCTTCGTCCTTGACGGTTCTGCCGGTTGGGCAGGCAGCAACACATGCAGGATTGCTGCAGTGGTTGCATGCGGTTGCGAGGTGGTAGATACCCGGTGCGGGGTACTCACCGCACTCAAAGGTCTTGACTTCGCGATAAAGAGTGCCTACTTCAAGACGGTTCTTGTCTTTGCAGGCGATCTGACAGGTGTGGCAACCTACGCACACGGTCTGATCAAAATAGAATCCATACTGTGCCATATTCTTTACCTCCTTGATCAGTCAAACAGAATGGTCTGGGGAACATCAACGTCCTCGGGCAGATCATAGTCATACTTGCTGACTTCAACGTTCAGGCTGTTGTAGCCGTTGCAGCCGAGACCGCTTGCCACTTGGCCGGTGATGTAGTTTTCGGAGCCTGCAGTATCGATACCGGTAGCCTCGTCAACCTTGACCCAGGGGCCGTGGAGCAGACCAACAACACCGGGCACCATGCGGGCGGTGATGTAAGCCTTACGC
>JAZRWD010000133.1:0-3990 GCA_045599525.1 Candidatus Limivicinus sp.
TTCGCCGGCGCGGACGGATGCCTGTCCGGTAAACACCGTTTGATTGAATCTCTTCTTTTCGAAGAAGGAGCTGTCCAGAACAGGGCTGGCCGCAGTAACCGCCGTTACGATCCAACTGTAGGAGAAGCAGCGCTCAGCCAGGACTACATAGAACTGGTTCTTGAACTCCTGAAAATCGTCGCCGCCTTCCAGCTCAAACTCACGGCGCAGCAGTTCGTCTGCAAAGGAATAGTTGAAGTGAATGCCACTGAAGGCCATCTTATACTTACCGTATTTCTGGGCAATATAGGTGCTGTAGTCCTCGCTCTTTCCTGCACCGGTGCCACCCAAAAGTGCACGGGGAATATCATCCTCGTTGATGATATAGGGCGGATTGGAGAAGGGCCAGAGATACTCGCGCGGCTCCATTTTCGCCAGCGTCTTTTCAATAATGGTGTGGTATTTTTCCAGAGAGGCAATGGCTTCCTCCGGACTCGTGCAGACGGGCGTGTTGACCTCGGTCTGATTCTTGCAGAAGTCCGTGCCGATATGCGGCTCATCGGTGAAGGGGTCTTCGGTGTGGGTAAAGTGACCGTCACCCGTTACACGCAGTGCCTCTTTTTCCAGACCGATCTTGCATTTGAACAAATTCTCCCGGATGACGGGATCCTCCATGTGAAGCATGGCTTATTCCCCCTTTTTGATGGTCACTTCGCCATCGGAGTGACCCAGAATAAATGCGGTCTGCTCATAGACTTCGTCCACACTCTCTGCACGCAGCAGGAAGATATGGCTGCCCATGGGGCCGTTCAGCACCTTCGGGGGCTCCTTCTCGAGAACGACACGATTACCGAACCGTGCAACGACCTCTTCCGGGCTGTGCATGTAGTCCACACCGCCTGTACGCCCGAAGTGGGTCACATAATACTTGAACTGATAATCCGGGAAGCTACGGTTCTCATTGAACACCAGGCTCTCCGCCCAGATCTGATATACGTCCACATCGTGGGCATAGTTCATTTTGTCGGGGATGTATCCGCCGGGTGCACGCATATTGACCTCGAGGCCCAGCACGTCGCCCTTCTTGCCAAGGTTTTCTCTGTCTTCATCCAGTCGGAAGAACTCAAAGTGGAAGAAACGGCTGCGGGTATTAAATGCCTTGACCACACGCTGACCGGCATCATACAGGTCGGCTGCGGCACGGACGTCCTGCGTATAACTGATATTGTCACTGGCGCCGTGCATCATGTCCATCGGCGTAACTGCTAGGACCTGACCGGTGCAGAAGAGGATGTTGCAGTCGCTGTCAGTAATACCGTCGAAGGTCTCCACATGGCCAGGTACAAACTCCTCGCAGATGTACAGCTTGTCTTCCTTCTTGCCCCAGAACTCGTCCAGCTCAGCATCGTTGCGGATCTTCCAGGTATCGGAAGCACCGACACCGTTATCCGGCTTGATGACCACAGGATAGCCGACCTCAGCGATAAAGGCCTTAACGCCGTCCAGATCGTCCACCAGGTGATA
Source organism: Candidatus Limivicinus sp. (assembly GCA_045599525.1). GTDB lineage: Bacteria > Bacillota > Clostridia > Oscillospirales > Oscillospiraceae > Limivicinus. The sequence continues at coordinate 1,504 of JAZRWD010000133.1, forward strand.
ACGGGCAGTCTTCACGCCGGCCTTCTCATAGCCGGCTTTCATTCTGGACTTGTACTTGACCGCTTCCATTTCCTCCGACTTGAAGCCCGTGGTAATGTTGAAGTCGGTACGCAGGCGGGCTTCGGTCTCCAGCCAGTATTCGTTCTGGCTGTCGATGAAGTCAATCTTGCCGTACTTAAAGGTAAAGAATGCCACTGCACGGAACATTTCGTCGTAATTCTCCATGGAGTGGACATAGTAATACTCTGTCAGGGAATTGCGGCAGTTGTCCGACAGGTTTTCATAGGGACAGTCGCCAATACCGAGAACGTTGACGCCCAGCTTTTTCAGCCGGTCACAGAAGTTGTAGAAATGCTCAGGAAAATGGGGAGAGATAAAAATGGCATTCATAGCGTTTTCTTCCTTTGTCTGTATTTTTTTACTGTCTATATAGTGTTTTACGTATAACCCTTTTCAGTTAAACCACATAAAGTCCATCCAGGTGGGAACCTGATACTGCCAGCTTGCCTCATTGTGGTGGCCGCCCGGCTGACAATACAGATAAGTGCGGATTCCCTTGTCCATCGCCATCTGCTCCAGGGAGCGGATGCAGTTCTCAATAAACTGATTCTCGCCCGGTTCATACTCGTCCGTCCCCCAGCTGAAAAACAGGCGGGTGTCCGGATCGTACTGATGCGTGCGCATCTCTTCGGCAAACTGGTCCATTGTGCGGTTGACCGAGGGGGAGATTGCTGCCGCCTTGGAGAAGATATGGTTATATCGGAGAATAGCAAACACGGTCATCAGGCCGCCCATGCTGTAGCCGGCAATTGCCGTTGCCTCGCGCTGAGGCCAGGTGCGGAAGGTCTCATCCACCCAGGGCTTCAGCTCGTAGCAGATCCAGTCCATTGTCGCCGGACCCAGGTCACGCAGATTGCCGTATGCCGGGCTGTAGACCGGGTAGGGACAATATTCCTCCACACGCTGGAGGTCCTTATCGGAGCATTCGATGCCGACAACGATCAGCTTTTTGTACCAGCCGTCCAGAAACTCCTTCATGCCCAGGCTTTTGCCAAAGGTGGCATCCCAGTCAAAATACAGGTTATGGCCGTCAAACATGTACAGCACGGGATAACGTTCGCTGCTGTAGTCGTAGTCATCCGGCAGATACAGATGGATGCGGCGGTTTTCTCCCGCCGGGGTAAAATAGCGCTCTATTTTATGCACCATAAGCGGTACCTCCAGTTGAGTTTTCCCGTACAGAGATGTCCCGCCGGAGGTTTTTTCTCCCTTCGCAAGATAATCTCTGTCCATTTAAAGTATAATAGCACATTCGCGTCAAAAATCCTATCAATTTTTTTATTACTTATCCTATTATTTCCTTTTCTTATAATGTTTTCATTAAAAGACCCCGGCCACTTCCGCTCTTTGCGAAAGTGACCGGGGTCATATGGTGTCTGCCTGAGCATTTTCCGGGCAGCATTCTGCTGATTATGCGTCTTTGGCGCAGACCGGCAGCTGCGAGTCATACATGGGGTACATCTCCAGCTTAAACTTGTTCCAGCGCCGTTTGTTATCGATCAGGGTCTTTTTTTCCTCATCCTCGATCACACCCTCACGGATATACCGGTCGAGCATAGCATAGGTGAAGCCCAGATTATCCTCATCCGTCTTGCCGCTGAGGCCGTCGGAAGGAGCCTTTTCAATCAGAACCTCCGGCAGGCCGAGCTCACGCCCGATTGCCTTGACTTCCTGAACGGTCAGCTTGCCCAGAGGGCCGAAATCACCGGCAGCATCGCCGTAACGCGTCGAATACCCGACCCAGTCCTCCGACAGGTTGCAGGTATTTACCACACGGCCGTTCATGCTCTGGCTGACTGCATATACGGTTGCCATACGCAGACGCGGAGCCAGATTGATGCGGGTCTGGGAAGAGATCTCCGGGTCCATACCGCTTTTTTCCGCATTCTCAATAGCGGACAGGGTGCCCTTATAAGCATCCTGAATGTTCACGACAATATGCGGAATTCCCAGATGCTCCACCAACAGGCGGGACATGTCAATGTCAGCCTGCTCGCCGTTGGGCATCAGCACACCGACAACACGGTCCTTTCCCAGGGCTTCTACACACAGCGCGGCACAGACCGAGCTGTCTTTTCCGCCGGAAATGCCCAGCACCGCACGGCAGCCGGGACCATTTTCCGCAAAGAAACGGCGGATCCAGTCTACTATCTCATCTTTTGTCTTCTTCGCATCAAATGTGTATGCCATTTGTCTTCCCTCTGTTCTGTCTGATTTTTTACCTTTTTGTACGATTCAGAGTCATCGTAATAATATTGTGCCCGTTTTCATAGCGGTAATCCACCTCGGACATCAACTTCTTTGTCATGAAGATACCCAGACCACCGATGGCCCGGTCCTCTGCAGCCTGCGTAATATCCGGGTCGGCCATTGCCAACGGATTGTACGGAATGCCGTTGTCCCGCAAGGTAATGCTCACCTCGTCAG
>JAZRWD010000134.1:0-28964 GCA_045599525.1 Candidatus Limivicinus sp.
TTTTTTAGCGGATTTTCCCATCCGCTTACTTGTCATACCCTTTTTACCTGAAAACCGTGCACAGCTTGCTTACACATTGCTGTACACGCTTCCTCTTGTGCTTTGTCTTTCTTGCTTAGCTCTTAACTAAGTGACATTGCCCTTTCGGGTGGGTCTTTTTCTTTTGGTTTACCGCTCTGTGCCGTAGAAAAACAGTGCCAGCATCCCCGGGCCGACGTGTGCGCCGGAGAAGGGCTCGTGCTCACAGATGACAAGTTCTTTTGGAGCAGCCACTGCCCGCACTCGCGCTGCCAGCTCCTGTGCATCCTCCAGGCAGTCGCCGTGTGAGATATACACCCGGCCGTTTTCCGGTGCTACCGCCTTTTCGCGGTATTTGGTCACCAGCGCTTCAATAGATTTCTTTCTGCCGCGGACCTTGTCGCAGGAAATGATCTTTCCTTCCGATGCACCATACAGTATGGGCTTGATGTTCAGCACGGTAGCAATCGCTGCCGTCGCACCGCTTACTCGGCCGGTCCGTTTCAGGAAATTCAGGTCATCCACGGTAAAATAAGAGCAGCAATGCTCAACGTATTCATCCAGCACCGGTGCCGCGTCCCGTGCGCTCATTCCCTTCCGGCTGAGCTCTGCGCTGTATACTGCCTGCATGCCCGTTCCCAGGCCGCAGGTCCGGGAGTCGACGATGTGGATAAACCGCTCGGGATACTCCTCCATCAATTCATCCGCCGCAATGCTGGCCGCTTGATAAGTCCCGCTGATACCGGATGCCATTGCGACATAGACAATGTCTTTACCCTCCGCCAGAACCGGACGAAAGCTCTCCAGGAAAAGCTGGGTATTCAAAAGGCTGGTTTTTACGACACGGCCTTCCTTTAGCATGGAGTAATAGCTATGCGCATGGAAATTTTCCAGTTTTCCGTCATAGGTGGCAGGAACACCGTCGATGGTATAGCCACAGGGTAAAAGGGTGATTCCCTCTAAAAGCCTTGTCGGCAGATTGGATGTGCCATCAGCAAAGGTTGCAAAAGACATAGTTACAGCTCCTGTTTTTAGATTTGGTCAAAGGATTGGTTTTTCCGAGCCCGGCAAATGGAGAAGATTCCCGGTTTAATGACAGTTGTAATAGTATACTGCTGTGCTGTCTGTCAGGATCACATCGCATTTCCCGGCATAGAGATATTCAAAGCATTCCATTGTTCCACCCGCAAGACGGGTCACCTGGCCCAGACGCTTTACCAACTTCTGGTCTGAATTCAGCGCGTCTGTTGCCTCTGTCGTTGTAGGCATACAAAGGCTCTTGCCGTTCAACTTCAGTGTGTTCCAGATTCCGGCACTGCTGCGGGCCGCCACAACGATATCGTTTTCCACGTAAGGCCCGAACTGGGTATAGCGGGCAGACGCCACCATGCTGTCATCAAGGGCTATTCCGCCCCAGGCGCAGTCAATATTACCAGACATCAGTTCGATATACACGTCTTCTTTTTCGATTTCCTGAATAGCCAGCTTCCAGCCAAGCTGCTGGCAGACTGCCGTAGCCAGCTCGATATCAAAGCCCCAGTAGGTTCCGTTTGATGAATAGGCCATCGGGAACGAGTCGATATCCGCGCCGATCGTCAGGGTGCGGTTGCGGGGTATATCATAGTGGTCCAGGGCTGCCGCATTTTTGGAGAAGGTTGTAATGCTGTCTCCAAACCATTTGCGCGTAAGCTCCTCGGTCGTGCCCTTTGCCGCCAGCACCTCCAGTGCACCGACGACATAGAAATACAGCGGGTCATCCGTGCGAAACGCAATGGAATACTCCTGGTCCACCAGAGTCTCCAGCGTGTTGATCCCGTACGTACCGGTGTTTCCTCCGCAGGCACACAGTGACAGAAGCGTCCCGGCTGCCAGAAGAAGCGCCAGTATTCTGTTATACCATCGTTTCATTCTCTTCCGCCTTCAGCAAATTCGCCGCAGACAGGCGCCTGTCATTCGATCTCACAGACATAGCCCAGTCTGCCACCATACATCTCCGGAAATTCTCCGGCCGGATCATCGATCGTGTCATTATAGAACCAGCCGTTCAGATTCCAGAGCATAACATAGTTTTCTTCAATATTCCCGTCAAATTTGGAGGGTTCCCCCTGGCCCCAGCGATAGTAGGTCAGCAGGTCACCGTTGCTCCAGATGAGGCCATCGTCCGGCGTACGGTGAAGGCCGATCCAGACATAGGCAATTCTCGCCTCTTCCGCCAGGTCGATCACCATCTGCAATTCCTCTGCATTGTTGATGACAATGAGATGTCCGCCAAGCTCTTCGCACTTTCTTTCGGCTTCTGTCCAGCTGACGTCCTCCACAAAAAGCCGGTACTCATGTTCTTTGGGTGCAGGAGTCTCTTCCGGCACTTCTGCCGTCGGTTCCGGCTCTTCCGCAGTTTCTGCCTGACCAGGCCCGTCAGGAGAACTGTCCGCAGTGGGAGGCAGAATGGTCATTTCCGGTGGAGCCGGCAGCTTACCGCTGTCTGACAAACGCAGGCCGGCCCGCATCATTGTCAGCTTATTATAGCCCGCAGCTCCGGCAATCAGGAGAATGCAGAGCAGCAGGATGACCAGAATCGGACGTCTGCGACGGCGCTTCATTTCTGCGCGGAGCTTTCTTTCTCTCTCGAGATTCCTCGTATACCGGACAGCCGGCGTGACCCCGGTTGTCGAGAAGTATATCGGCTCAAGCCGCTCGTCTTCGTCCGGATTTCCCTGCGTCACCGGGCCGACACGCGTCGTTACCTTTGCCGGTTCAGCTGCTGTAGATTCGCGCAGGCCGCTTTCGGCAATGATTCCTTCCATAAAGGCCTTTGCCTTTTCGTTGGCAGCTTCTGTGGCAGCTTCCTCCATGCTCTTTTTGAACTGCCGCAGTGCCTCCTCGCGGCGTGCCTGCTCTTCCCGGGATGCCTCTGTCTCTTCAAAAGCCTCAGGCGCCAGAATGGCCGTATCGTCCTGCGGTGCCGGGCGGACTGCGTCCGGAATCACGTTCTGCTCGGCCTTCATGATGCCGGCCATCATGCGCTCCATTTCGTTGAGCTCTTCCGGTTTCTTACCGAAAACCTCGCGAACATCCAGCGCCCCCATAAGGAAGAGGTTATTCACACAGCCCAGAAGAGCTTTCTTCATCTCTTCCATGGTCTGATAGCGGCCCGAAATGTTAAATGACGTAGCCTTGGTGATCACCGCACCCAGATTGGGCCCTGCTGCCGCAGGAGCCGGAAAACGCTCCCCGCTCATGCGGGTCTGCTCCGGGTTTTTCGTTTCCCCTTCAAAGGGCAGCTTGCCGCCGGTTACACCATAATACAGCAAAAGACCGAGAGAATATACGTCGGTTGCCGGGCTGCGTCTTCCCGCCCAGTACAGTTCGGGGGCAATGAATTTTAATTCCTCTCCGTCCCAGCTGTCCTGTCTGCCTTGGCCAAGAGAAACCGTCCCGTCCTCGTGAATCGTAATGTTCGAAGGATATATTCCTCCCCGGAACTCGTCCGGCGCATCTGCCCTGATCAGGTCGCACAGCTTCATTGCGAGTGTGCAGAGCTCTATCCGGTCCATCTCCGTGAGCGGTTTATTTGGTATTTGCATTGGGTCGTATTTCTTTCCCGCCATGAACATCAACCTCGTTTGTCTTAATCCGCTGCTGCCAAAAAAATATCTGCTATCATGTTAGCACAGGGTCAAATTGCCGTCAACGACATTGCACCGCACGAACAGCAGAAAATCGTAAACTTTTTTCGTTCAGTTTTTTCCCGTTGTGCCAAATCCGCCGCGGTCTGCGCCGGTCAGATGCTCTGCTGTCTCAAAAATGATCTGCGGCTGGTTCTTCATAATGCGGAACTGAGCAATACGGTCGCCTTTGTCAACATGTGTGTCCCTAGTGGCATAAAACGGAACCATCCACTCATCATGATCTCCGCAATAGCTGCAGTCGATCACGCCCATGCTGTTCGTCTGAAGAAGTCCCCAGGTCTTAAACGTGCTGGAGCGTGGGACAACATGCGCCTCATAGCCTTCCGGCAGCTGCATGGCAAAGCCCAGATGAATGAGCCGGAATTCCCCCGCCTTCATGTCCACGGTTTCCGCACTGCGGAGATCGATCCAGTCGGACTTGCCGTCAATGTAGCGCAGCGGCTCCATCTCCTCGGAAAAATAGCGAATTTTGATTGTTACCTTATCCATTGTTCCTTTCCTCCGCAAAACCACAGTTTCTGTATCTTATCATCTGTCATACCCGTTGGCAAGAAGAAAAGTGCCTGCATTCAATTTACGCACAGACCGAAAAGTGGTACAATATGCAGGAATCGGAATCCGAAAAGGAGCTCTCTTATGGTATTTTTTACTGCAGATACCCATTTTGGCGACGATGCGATCCGTCGCTACGAAAACCGCCCGTTTTCCGACGTAAACGAAATGGACGAGGCGCTGATCACTCGCTGGAACAGCGTTGTAGCGCCGGAAGATACGGTATTCCATCTGGGCGACTTTTGCTGCAACGGCACGGACGCCGCCCTTCTCGCCCGCTTAAACGGAACAAAGTACCTTGTTCGCGGGAACCACGAAACAAAACCAAATGCCTATTATCGTCAGGCCGGCTTCGCTGAGGTATATGACTACCCCATTCTGTATGACGGCTTCTGGCTTCTCTCTCACGAGCCGCTGTATGTCTGTGAGAATATGCCCTACGCAAACCTTTTCGGGCATGTCCACGCCAGCCCTCTTTACCGCGACTTTAGTCCGCATCATTTCTGTGTATGTGTAGAGCGCTGCGATTTCAAGCCTGTCTCCTTTGAGACACTAAAAAAAGCCCTGTGCAGATAACCGGGCGCAGATTGAAAACCGACGGAGACACACTGCTTTTCCCGTGTGTCTCCGTCGGTTCTTATTCTGCAGCTTTAAGCAACTGTCGGGTATAGGGATGCTGCGGATGTTCAAAAATATCCTCCACCGTCCCCTGCTCCACAATTTCGCCGTCCTTCATCACCAGCACACGATGGCAGATCTGGTAAATGACATTCAGGTCATGGCTGATAAACAGATAGCTCAACTCGTACTGTTTCTGCAGGTTGACCAGCAGGCGAAGAATCTGTGCCTGGATCGTTACATCGAGTGCACTGACAGGCTCGTCCGCAATGATCAGGCGCGGCCTGGCAATCAGCGCTGCGGCTATACTCACGCGCTGCCTCTGACCCCCGGAAAGCTCACGGGGTCTGCGGGAAAGGTAATCGCTGTCCAGCCCCACATCCAGCAGGAGCCGTTCCACCGCGACCTTACGCTCTGCCGTTCCGACGCCGCGGATACGCAGCGGTTCTTCCAGAATCCGACCGATCGTGAAGGATGGGTTCAGACTGCTGAACGGGTCCTGAAAGACCATCTGCGGATGGTCAGAATGGTGAAGGATTTCTCCCTCGTAATCCGGAACAAATCCCAGGATTGTCCGGGATAAGGTCGATTTCCCGCAGCCGCTCTCTCCGACAAGGCCAAGTATTTCGCCCTTTTGAATAGAAAAACTGACATCCCGCAGCACCTGGCGCCTCTGCGCCTTATCCCTCAGTATGGAGTGGTCCTCACGGTAGTAGCTGTTCAGATGCCGGACCTCCAGTATCATATTCTCGTCCATTTTGCCTCCGTACCTTTTACACCAGTCTGCGATCTCGGCCTGGGATGGAGTTCAGCAACATTTTTGTGTATTCGTGCTGTGGGCCGGCAAAGATTCCCTCCACCGTGTTTTCTTCCACAATGTGTCCCCGCTGCATTACCGCTACCTGTGTACAGAGTTTTCGCACCACATGCAGGTTATGACTGATAAACAGGATACTCATACCCGTCTCCCGGTTGAGCTTCTGCAACAGCTCCAGGATCTGCGCCTGAATCGTTACATCCAGTGCAGTAGTTGGCTCGTCCGCCAGAAGCAGCTTCGGCCGGTTGATGATTGCGGCGGCGATCATTGCACGCTGCAGCATGCCGCCGGAAAGCTCATGAGGATATTTGTCATACAAAGCTTCCGGTGACGGCAGTTCAACCTGCGCCATTGCCTCCAGCGCCCTGGCCCGCCGTTCCGCGCGGCGCAAACGGGTATGTACGCGCAGTGCTTCCTCAACCTGCGGCCCGATCTTCATCGTGGGATTCATGCTTGACATCGGCTCCTGAAAAACCACATTGACCATGCTTCCCTGCAGGGAACGCATTTCCCGCTCACTGCATTGCAGGATCTCATGACCGTCCAGGGTTACGCTTCCCTGGACCTCCGCGCTTTTTTTCGGCAACAGCCCACACACCGCCATAGCCGTTACGGTCTTTCCGCTGCCGCTTTCGCCCACAAGGCCCAGAATTTCTCCTTCCGGCATACGGAGGTCGATTCCGTCGACCGCAAACCGGTCCGGCGCAGCATTATGGAAATGAACTCTCAAGCCACGAATATTCAGAATATCTCCCATGTCCCTTCTCCTCAGCTTCTGTCCTGTGCCTGCTGCATGCCTTCACTCAGCAGGCTGACGCTCAGAATAATCAGGGCAATCGCACTTCCTGAGCTCAACGCATACCATGGCGCATTGCGAAGATAGGTCTGTGAATCACTCAGCATTGCACCGAGACTGATCTGCGGAGGAAGGACACCGATTCCCAGAAAGCTCATACTGGCTTCGCTGAGCACGGCATTATTAAACCCGATGGTCATTGCCGGAAGCAGGACCGGAAGCACGTTTGGCAGGATATGCAGAAGAATGATACGAAAATGCCCTGCCCCCATCAGCCGTGCACTTTGGACATAGTTTTTCGTGCGTATCCGCGCGACCTCGGTCCGTACCACACGTGCAAAGCTGGGGATAAACAGAATCCCCAGAACAAGGATGAGATTCAGCGTTCCTCCGCCGATCAGAGAGATGGCAACCAGGGCAAGCAGTACCGCCGGGAAGGCAGTTATGGTATCGCATACTCTGGTCAGGATCTCGTCTGCAAGGCCGCCGAAATACCCGCATATGCTGCCAAGAACCGTCCCGCAGAAGCTGCCAATGAGCACAACGCAAACCCCTACAAAAAAGGAAGCGCCAGCGCCCTTTAAAACACGGCTGAACACATCTCTGCCCAGATTATCGGTTCCCAGCAGGTGCACCGCGGAAGGAGCCTGGAGCTTTGCCTTGCCGTTCATTGCCGTAGGGCTCCATGGTGTCCAGAAACAGCTGACCAGCACCATAATGGTCAGAACAATGCACAATGCAGCACCAATCCAAAATAAGGTATTGCGTTTGCTCTGCGTTTTTCCTGTTTTATTTGCTTTCATCTCCGCTACCTCTTAACGCAAACGCAGCCGCGGATCGGCCAACTGGTTGATCAGGTCTGCTGCGAAGTTGACAAGAACGATCCAGGTTGCCAACAGAACAATGATTGCCTGGACCACCGGGAAATCACGGTTATTGATACTGGCAAGTAACAGGCGGCCTATACCGGGAACCGTAAAGACCTGTTCAATAATAATACTGCCCGTCACGATTTCGGCCATGGAAACGGCAAGAAAGGAAATGACCGGAATCAGAGCATTCCGCAGCACGTGGCGAAGCAGGATCACCGTACGCCCGTTTCCGCGGCTCTGTGCCGTGCGGACATAATCGCAATTCAGCTCACTGTGGATAGAGCTGCGCAGCATACGTACCGTCATGGCGATTCGTGGAACCGCAATCGAAAAGGCAGGAAAAACCAGATACCGGAGGCATCCCACCGGATTGACAGTATACGAAATGAACTTTCCCGGGATAAACCAGCGCAGGGTAAGGCCGCACACAGAGTTGACCAGCACACCCACAAAAAAGGCCGGAACGGCCATGACCAGCTGATCGATTGCAAGGAACAGACGGTCTCCTGCCTGCGTGCGAAGGCTGCCCGCAAGCACACCGAGTGGCAGTGACAACGCGGCGGTAATCAGAAATGACAGGAGCACCAGCAATGCGGTAACCGGCAGTTTATCCGCCAGCATGTCCGCCACAGGCATACTGTAGGTATAGCTCGTACCGAAATTGCCTTTCAGGAACGACGTCAGCCAGGTCCCATAGCGTTGCAGTAGCGGCAGGTCCAGGCCCATCTGCGCTCGCAGAGCGGCCGCTGCTTCCGGAGTTGCTTCTGTGCCCAACAGTCTTGTCGTTGGATCTCCGGGGATAACGGAAAACGCCCAGAAGGCAAGGAATGAAACGATGAACAATGTAATAATGAGAGCAAAACTTTTTTTAATAACATATTTCATTTCCCTGCCTCCTTTTTTGTTTCTTTTCGCGTGTCTGCTTTACTGGCCGATGTAACGGACAGTGGACAGATCAATCATGTACAGTGGGTAGAATTCATAGCCTTCCAGAGCCGGGTTCATTACAACGAATTCGCCAAGGTCCTGGATATAGACGTTCGCTGCCGTATCGCTGAGAATCTGGAGGCACTCCTTATAGAGTGCAGTCCGTTCGGCTTCATCTGTGCAGGCGCCTGCTTCGACAAAGATCGCATCGTACTCCGGGTTATTGTAGCTGATCATGTTGGAGCCGTTCGTACTGGTCCAGCGCTGCAGCAGCGCGGTTGCCGTCAGGACATTTGCGGTAAAGCCGCAGATAGTCGTCTCAAAATGGCGTCCCTGATAGGTCTCAGACAGCCATGTGCTCCAGTCGACCCATTCAATCGATGCGGTAATGCCAACCTGTGACAGCTGTTCGATAATGACCTCTGCCATATCCCCGTAGGGATGTGCATAGTTGCTGGGCACCGTAATGCTGAAGCTGAACCCATTCTCATAGCCGGCCTCCTTCAGAAGCTCCTTTGCAAGCGCAAGGTCCTGCGGATATGCCTCTGCGAGTTCCGGATCAAAGTAGCGGGTAAAGTTCGGATACATAGAGGAACCGACCTTGGTGCCGTAGCCGCTGGATGCAATGGCAATAATTTCATCCACATCAATAGCGTAATTCAGCGCCTTGCGGACCTGTTCATTGCTGAACGGCTCCACTGCATTGTTCAGATAGAGAGCAGCAACCAGGTTCATATTATCTGCCAAAACGTTGTATCCGTTGGTCAGTGTATCGATCTGGTCGCTGGTCAGATGGTTTGCCAGATCCAGCGTGCCGGCATCCAGAGCTGTCACCATTGCATTCTGGTCCTCATATACCAGGATGGTAATGCGGTCCATATACGCCTTGGTTCCGTAATAGTCCTCGTTTTTCTCCAGAATGACATTTTCCTGGACACTGCGGGAGACAAAACGGAAGGGGCCAGTTCCGATGGGGCTTACATTGCGGTCCTGGGAATTAGCCGGAACAATGTAAACACTGGAAACATAGGCAACAAAATCGCTGTTCGGTGCCGGAAGGGTAATGACGACCTGATTGCCATCTGCAGTAATACTGTCGACAGCAGAAAGCGCCGAAGCCACAGCAGACGTTACTGTAGTTTCGGCGCAGGTTTCAAAGGAATAAAGAACGTCGTCGACAGTTACGGTCTCTCCGTTGTGGAAGAGCACACCATCGCGCAGAGTGAATGTGTACACCAGGCCGTCATCCGACACAGAATAATCGGATGCTACCGCACATACATATTCACCAGAGGAATTCGGTTTCACCAAACCCTCATAGACGTTTAACATGACTTCTCTGGTTCCTGCAGCCGTCATCATATACGGGTCAAGACTGTCCAAGTCCTGAGGAATACCAACGGTGATCTCGTAAAACTCCGCCGTGGTTTCCCCGGAAGAAGTAGTAGTTCCATCGCTGGCCCATGCCGTTGTTGAAGTTGTGCCTCCGAACCCGCAGAGTGCACACATCACAAAGACCAGGGTCAGGGAAACTGCAAGAAATCGTTTCATTACTGTTTCTCCTTCCGTCTGTAATATACAGACGTTACAATACAATAACTTCTTCTCCCATTATTAAATTGTCAAGGCTAATATAATAGAAAGCGACCGGCATTGCAAGCCTTTTTCCAAAAATTGTTGCCTTGTATCCGCTGCAGAATTCCGATATAATAATTGTAATGAATACCATCATTTTCTGTGAAAGGAGTTTTCTTATGCCACAGTTTCAGGACATCACCTATCCATCTTCCACCGGGCACAATACGATCCACGCACTGCTCTGCCGTCCGGATGGTCCACCCCGGGCTATTATCCAGATCGTTCACGGTATTGCCGAGCACGTAAACCGTTACAGGGACTTCATGGAGTTTCTTGCCGGCAGCGGCTTTGTTGTCTGTGCGGAAGATCATCTTGGTCATGGCGGCAGCATCCGCCTTTCTTACGAAACCGGCTTCTTTGCCGAAAACAATGGTTGGAATTATGTCCTGCAGGATATGGGCCACCTGCAGGACATTCTTCGCGAAGAATACCCTGAACTGCCCTATATTTTCTTCGGTCACAGCATGGGCAGCTTTCTCACCAGGCATTACCTGATTCTGCACCCCGACAGCTATTCTGCAGCAATTCTCAGCGGCACAGGTCATCAATCCAAAGGTCTCGCGCTTGCCGGATACAGCATGGCGAGCGCTGCTGTTCGTCTGTATGGCCCCCGCAAGTATGGCCGGAAACTGAACGATATCGCTTTTGGCTCCTATAACAAAGGCTTTGAGCATCCGCGCACAGCATTTGACTGGCTTAGCCGTGATACCGAAGCGGTAGACCGTTACATCGCAGACCCGCGTTGCGGCTTTATTGCCACTGTCAGCCTGTTCCGGGATATGATGGGAGGTATTCTGTTTATTACCGACCAGAAGAATATCGCCAAAATGAATCAAGACCGCCCCATTTATTTTATGTCGGGCGCCGAAGACCCGGTCGGAGAAAACGGGAAGGGCGTTAACCGCGCATATGAAGCCTTCTGCAACGCCGGCATACGGGATGTGTTCATGCGTCTGTATCCGCGGGGAAGACATGAAATGTTGAACGAACTCAATAAAGCCGATGTTTATCAGGATATTCTGAACTGGCTGAACGAAAAACTGTAAACGAAAAGGACCTCTGAATACGAAAGCAGGCAGACCGGTTTTGGTCTGCCTGCTTTCGTATTTGAGGGAATAAAGCAAAGAATTATTCTGCGTCTTCCCAGTTGTGCCAGACGTTCTGGACGTCGTCGTTGTCTTCAAACATGTCCAGCATCTTCTGCATGTTCTTGATGTCATCTTCGTTGGAAAGTTTGATATAGCCGTTCTGCGGGAGCATTTCTACCTGAGCAGAGAGCAGCTTGTAGCCCTTAGCGGTAAGTGCTTCGGAAACTGCAGCAATATCATCTTCTGCCGTGTAAACGGTCATTACTTCGCCGTCGGCCTCAAAGTCTGCTGCACCAACATCCAGAGCATCCATCATAACGGTGTCTTCGTCCAGCTCTTCGTCTTCGTTATCTACAACAATAACGCCCTTGCGGTCGAAGGACCAGGATACGCAGTTGGCTGCACCCATGTTTCCGCCGTACTTGTCGAAGTAGTGGCGCATTTCACCGGCCGTACGGTTACGGTTGTCGGTCATGGTTTCGACAATAACCGCAACACCGCAGGGGCCGTAGCCTTCATAGGTGATCTTTTCCCAGTTTTCGTTACTTCCTGCGCCGAGAGCCTTATCGATCGTACGCTTGATATTGTCGTTCGGCATGTTGGCTGCCTTAGCCTTGGCAATTACGGTTGCAAGCTTGGAGTTGCTGCGCGGATCACCGCCGCCGCCTTCCTTAACGGCAACGACCATTTCACGGGCAATCTTGGTAAAAGCCTGCGCACGCTTTGCGTCAGCAGCACCTTTTGTTTTCTGTATATTATGCCATTTGGAATGTCCTGACATAGTGAGTTCCTCCCAAAAATAAGTACATTTAGAAATAACTGAGTTAGTTTAGCACACTTCTGATTTGTTGGCAAGTAAAAAGGCCTGCATTATTCCCAAGGTTTGTGCGCCGCAGCGAGTTCATACAGCCGCAGATAGGATGCATACCGGCTTTTTTCAATAATACCGGCCGCTACTGCTCCGGTCACTGCGCATTCGGGTTCTTTCCTGTGCGAGCAGTCATGAAAGCGGCAATGCCCCAGGTACTCCCGAAAGTCCGGGAAATGGTATTGCAGTTCCTCTGCGGGAATGGTCTCCATCATTTCGATCTCAAAGGACGCAAAACCCGGCGTGTCCGCAACATAGGTATTATGGCCAAGGTCAAAGAGCTCCACATGCCTGGTCGTATGTCTTCCTCGGCCAAGCTTCTCACTGACCTCTCCGATTTCCAGGGCCAGCCCCGGCCGAAGGGCATTCAGCAGACTGGATTTTCCGACACCGGAGTTTCCGGTAAAGGCACTCACCTTGCCCCGGATAGCGGCACGCAGTTCCTCAATTCCTTCGCCGTTTGTCGCAGATGTGGGGATAACGGTAAAACCTGCATGGGTAAAAATCCGCAGAAGTTCTTCACCGGCATTGAGGTCAGTTTTGTTGACGCAGATGATCAGCTCGGCACCTGCTGCCTCGGCAATAACCGACACACGGTCGATCAGCCAGGGATCCGTTACCGGATTGGTATTGGCCGCAACAAAAACCAGAGAATCAATATTGGAGACAGCCGGCCGGATAAAGCTGTTTTTTCGGGGCTCGATCCTGTCGACCCTGCCCTTTCCGTTATTGTCCACTACGCATTCCACACGGTCACCAACCTGCGGAGATGTACCATCCTTCCGGAATTTTCCGCGGGCGCGACATTCCACGAGTCCGTTCTCGGTCATCACATAATAAAAGCCGCTAAGGGATTTTATAATAACACCGTTCGCCAATACTTATACCTCATCATCAGTATCTCGGCCCCGAAGAGACCGTAAGATAAACGGCAGTATGCTCCTCGGCCTCCGTAAAGGCCGTTACTGTCTGGCCGATTACTGTGCCCGCCTCATAGTCACTGACACGGCGTTCACTGCCGGCATACACCAAGCCTGCATTTTCCAGCTTGATAATTGCTGCATTTTCCGAAAGCCCAATCAGGTTCGGCATGGTAACATTGCTCACACTATGCCCGGCGCTGACAGAAAGATAAACTGTTGTACCCACACTGATCCGCTCACCGGCACCGGGACTCATACTGATGACCCGGTTCTTCTCGACCGTATCCGATGTCTCATTTTCAATCGAAACGGAAAAACCTGCATTTTCCAGCTGCAGCTTTGCTTCGCGGTAGTCATAGCCAATAACGTTCGGCAGTTCCGCAACCGTCAGCCCGGTGCTGACGACCAATTCCACATTGATTCCTTCCGGTAAGATCATCATGCTTCGCCCGGCAGCCGGATGCTGGGATAGAACGGTCCCCGCAGCGTGTGTCGTGTCCACCTCATAGGTGATCTTGAAATTATAGAGTGTCGTATACTGCGCGCTACTCATTAGCTGCGTGTAGTTTGTTCCGGTAAAATCAGGAAGGTTCAGGCGTCTGGCATCCGAAAAAATATCGGACAGCCAGAAGTGCCAGACAAAACGCAGCAGGAAGACCGCCGTTACAATGGCCAGGAAGGTTCCCAGAAGATAGGTTACGCGGGCAGAACGCCGACGCCTGCGTTTATATTTTTCTCTCGGCAATTCACTTACCGAGCGAATCGGTGCCACAGCAGGATACTCGATATCCGCACCGGATTCTGCTTTTATCACCGATTGCGTAAACATATCCAGATCCAGCAGGAGCTCATTCGCCGACTGATACCTGCGGGAAAGATCCGTATTCATTGCGGTAAGGGTAATACTTTCCAGCTCTGCCGGAATATTACTGTCAATTTCCGTCGGCAGGGCAGGCGGTTCATTGATATGCTTTAGAACGACCTCGCCAAGAGTCTCCCCTGTGTAGGGTTTCTGCGCAGTCAGCATCTCATACATCATAATGCCCAGTGAATACACATCACTCCGCGCATCCGGAAGCTGCCCCCTTGCCTGTTCCGGTGACATATAATGCACGGAACCGACTGCTTCTTCACGGTTCTCCATGTCCAGCTCGCTCTCCAGCGCGGCAATACCAAAGTCACCGACCTTTATTGTACCATCCCGCAGAAGCATCACATTCTGCGGTTTAATGTCCCGGTGGATGATTCCACGCGCATGAGCATGCGACAGGGCCTTTGCTGTCTGTTTGGCAAAATGAAGTACTTCCTTCCAGGGAAGTGCCCCCTTGCGGTCCATATACTGGCGCAGGGTTATCCCGTCCACCAGTTCCATAACGATAAATTCCACCGCGTCAGAGTGGCTGACATCATAAACGGCAACGATGTTTGGATGAGAAAGCATCGCAACGGCATGAGACTCAGCCGCAAAACGTCTGCGAAATTCTTCATCTGCAGCAGTCTCATCCCGCATTATTTTCAGTGCGACATAACGGTCCAGACGGTTATCCAGCGCCTTATAAACAAACGCCATTCCGCCCTCGCCGATTCTATCCAACACCTCATACCGGCCTTCCAGTGTCTGACCGATATACTTATCATTCGTGGTCATTTGTATCCTCTTTATCTTCGGATCAGGATTACGGTTACGTTATCCCGTGCCCCCGCTTCCAGCGCAAGCTTCATCAGTTGCCGGCAAGCGGCTTCCGGTTCTTCAAACGTGCGGATCGTCTGCTGAATCTCCTGCTGGGAAAGGGTATTATACAATCCGTCAGAGCAGACCATCAGGAAATCCCCGGTATGCAGATCAAACTCGTAATAATCCGCTTCAATTGTCTCTTCCGATCCCAGCGCACGGGTGATTACATTTCGCTGAGGATGTGTTTTTGCCTCCTCCTGCGTGATTATTCCTGCTGTAATCAGGTCGGCCACAAGAGAATGATCCTGGGTTATCTGCGTCATCATCCCCTGACGAGCAGGAACCACATACGCCCGGCTGTCTCCTACATTGACCAGGCCGCATCTGCCGTTATTCCCGACAATCCCGCCGACAATGGTCGTACCCATACCGGTGTAAGCTATGTCAAAGCGCGAATACTCCCAGGCGACTCCATTCGCTTCCGTACATGCCTGGAGCAGCAGTTCTTTTGTGCTGCCGCGCCGCCTCGTGCGGGAACTCAGCTTGCCGTAAACATACTCCATAAACGCTTTTGCCGACAGGCGGCTTGCCAGATCTCCGGCATTTTCGCCACCCATGCCGTCACATAGTGCAAACACATAGCAATTTTCCGCGTCACACTTTTCAATGATAAAGCAGTCCTGATTGGAACGCCGTACAGCGCCTTTATCGGTAAGCCCAAATGTTTTCACCGGGAACCACCGCCTTTCCCTATTTTCGGGTGTAGGATCTCCTGAGCTGTCCGCAGGATGCATCAACATCGCTGCCCAGTCTTCTTCTCACCGTCACATTCACACCGGCATCCTCCAGGACCTTGATAAAGGCTTTCATGTGTCCCTGTGTGGATGGACGGAACTCGCGCTCTTCAACATGGTTCAGTGGAATCAGATTCACATGCGCAGAAACCGTCTTTGCACGCTCCGCAAGGAGCTGTGCATGCCGGAGGGTATCATTCACCCCGTCGATCATTGCATATTCAAACGAAATGCGTCTTCCGGTACGTTCATAGTATCTGCGGCACTGTTCGATCAGCGACTCAACGCCGCG
The DNA here is from genome assembly GCA_045599525.1 of Candidatus Limivicinus sp. Taxonomy (GTDB): domain Bacteria; phylum Bacillota; class Clostridia; order Oscillospirales; family Oscillospiraceae; genus Limivicinus. The sequence continues at coordinate 15,568 of JAZRWD010000134.1, forward strand.
CCCGCGATTGGCGGGCATAATGCGTGAGCGCGTCTCATCGTCCGGCGCATGCAGGGAGACCGATAACGTCAGCTGCAGGTTTTTTTCTGCCAGTTCATCAAAGCGCTCGATGATTCCGCACGTTGACAGTGAGATATGACGCATCCCGATGTTCAAGCCATCGGCGCGGTTTACCAGTTCAAGGAAACGCATAACCTCGTCAAAGTTATCCAGCGGCTCACCGATTCCCATCATGACGATATGGGAAATCTTCAGTCCGGAATCCAGCTGTGAAAACAAGACCTCGTCCAGGATTTCGCCGGCTTCCAGGTTGCGCACAAGACCGCCAATGGTAGAGGCGCAGAATGCACACCCCTGCCGGCAGCCCACCTGAGAGGATACGCAGACTGTGTTGCCGTATTTATACCGCATTACCACGGTTTCTACCGCATTTCCGTCCTTCAGTTGCCATAAATATTTTATTGTTCCATCCTGGGCGGATACCTGCTTTCGCAGGACCTGCGGCCTCCAGATCACATACATGCTTCTGAGCTGTTCCCGGAGAGCGGCAGGAAGATTTTTCATCTCGTCAAAATCCCGCACACCACGTACGATCCAGTCGTACACCTGCTTTGCGCGATATTTGGGTTGCCCTGCGGCTACCAGTTCCGCTTCCAGTTCTTCCGGAAGCATTGATACGATATTCTTTGCCATAGATCAACGCCTTCTTAATTTTGCGGCAAAAAAGCCGTCTGTATGATCCAGGTGCGGCCAGAAGGTCTTCTCCCCTGCCGGCGCCCCGGAAAAGGCTTCTCTCACAAAGCCCGTGTTCTCCAGTAGGAACTGCTCTACCACAGCCTCGTTCTCGGCCTTCAGAATTGTGCAGGTGGAATACAGCAGTACTCCGCCTTCCGCCACATAGGACGCCACATTGCGAAGAATAGCCAGCTGAATCTCCGGCAGACGGCCTGCCTCTGTCAGATCTTTTTGCCGAATCTCGGGTTTCTTACGAATTACACCAAACCCGGAACAGGGCACATCCGCAAGGACCACATCATATTTCCCGTTCCAGTCAGGTTCAGCCTGCCTCGCATCCCTCGCCTTTGTCTCCAGGATGCGTATGCCAAGGCGTCCTGCGCCGGATCGGACACGTTCCAGCTTTTTCTCGTGAATGTCACAGGAAAGAATACTTCCTTCATTCTGCATTGCTATTGCTGCCGCAAAGGATTTTCCGCCCGGCGCAGAGCAGACATCCAGGACTTTCATTCCCGGTCTCACATCGGCCGCGGCAACAGCGGCCGCAGCTGCACGGTCCTGCACAAAGAACAGCCCGTCATCAAAGCCGGGCAAAGAAGGTACCTTTCCACCGCTCAGCTCCACAAGTTCAGGAAGCCCGTCAAATTCCGTAAATACAATTCCCCGCTCACGCAGAAGCAGTTTATAGGCATCTGCAGAGATTTTTAATGTGTTAATATGCAGGGTCAGCGGTGCCGGGTCATTGTCCGCCTGCAGAAACTGCTCTGCAAAGCTATACCCCTTCTCCGCGCACAGCTGTTCAGTAAACGCAAGCGGATGACTGTATCGGATACTCAGATACTTCGGCGTGCCTTTTCCCGGTATTTCCGGAAGCTCATTTTTCTTTGCGGCAATTTTACGCAAAACCGCATTCACCATGCCTGCAGCACGTTTATCGGTGAGTTTCACCGATTCATTGACTGCTGCACTCGCCGGGATCCGGTCCATGCAAAGGAGCTGATAGATACCAAGGCGCAGAATATCCCGCACTTTGGGCTCAAGCTTGTGATCACAGAACGTGTCGATGTAGTAGTCACAAAAACTGCTGTTCTGAATGACGCCCAGGCAAAGTGCCGATGCTAAAGCGGCATCCCGCTCGGTAAGATCGTTGCGACGAATCTCCGCATCCAGTGCTGCGCCCGACCAGGCGCCGTCTCTCCGGCAGCGTTCCAATACGGCAAGCGCCGTGCTGCGTGCACTCATACCAGCTTATGCCCCCGCAAATAGTCTGCTGCTGCCATCCGTTTTTTGCCGGGAGCCTGCAGCTCCGTGATAAGGATTGCCGTCCCGTCCGCACAGGCTATTTCAATTCCCGCGTTCCCGGCTGCAATCAGTTCTCCCGGCTGTTTGTCCGTGCTTCGGTCCGAAATGCTTGCAGAAAAGATCTTGCAGGTCAGGCCACCTATTTCCGCAGTAGCGGCAGGCCAGGGCTGCAGACCGTAGATCTGACGCAGCACCATTCCGGCAGGTCGGTTCCATCGAATCGGTGATTCACTTTTCTCCAGCATCGGTGCATAGGTGACCTTATCTGAATCCTGCGGAACACGCGGGGCTATTCCACTTTCGATATCGCGGAGCGTCTTCGCCAGCAGATCTGCACCCATATCCTTCAGCCGGTCAAACAACTGCCCGGATGTTTCCTGTTCGCGGATCTCCGTTTCTGCCGTATAAATGATGTCACCGCTATCCAGCTCGTGGGCAAGGTACATGGTAGACACGCCGGTAATCCGGTCACCGTTCAGTACGGCGCGCTGTATCGGCGCTGAGCCTCTGTATTGGGGAAGCAGGGAGCCGTGAACATTCACCGCCCCAAACCGGGGTAAAGCAAGCATATCATCCGGCAGAAGCCGTCCAAAAGCCACAACCGCCAGCACGTCCGGATTCAGTTCCTTCAGAATACCCAGTGCCGTTCCGTCCCGCATTTTTTCCGGCTGAAACACCGGGATACCATGAGCCATTGCCGTTTCCTTTACCGGTGAAAAGGCTTCCTTCATGCCGCGTCCCTTCGGTTTATCGGGCTGTGTAAACACACCGACAACGTCAAAATGTTCCTCAATCAGCTTCTCCAGAGATGCCGAGGCAAAATCTGGCGTCCCCATAAACACAACTCGCATCCGCAGTTAATCCTCCTCAGCCTCGACACCCATCTGCTTCAGTTCCTCTTCGGACAGCATTCTTTCCGCCTTTTCGGTAAACAGGATGCCCTCCAGATGGTCGAGTTCGTGGCAGAAGCAGCGTGCAGTCAATCCCGTCCCGGAAACCTCAAACCACTCGCCATACCGGTCCTGTGCACGGACGGTAACTTCCATCGGCCGGGTTACGATTCCGTATTCGCCGGGAATGCTCAGGCAACCTTCCGACCCGGTCTGTTCACCGGCGGTAGCAACAATTTGGGGGTTAATCAGCTCGATAACATACTCTTCTTCGTCCTCTTCCACGTTCGTTTCAATAACAAGGACAGCCCGGCGAAGAATACCAACCTGCGGAGCGGCAAGCCCTACGCCGCCGGATTCCAGCAGTGTTTCCGTCATATCATCCAGCAGGTCATGCAGACGGCCGTCAAATTCCGTCACCTCACGGCATTTTTTGTTCAGTCTCGGTTCTCCGACAGTAATGATTTTACGGCGCGCCATAGTATAATTCTCTCTTTCTCTATTTCTCTATCAAAAATCAGTCATAAGGGTCTGCGGCAGCAAAAACAGTAATGCCTTTAAAAAGCCTGTCTGACGACGCAGCCCGTACCACAGAAGCAATCCGATTTCGAACCGATGCATCCGCACGGCACACAATATTAACCCGGTACCGGAACCGGTTGTTCACTCTTGCCACAGTCAACGGGACAGGCCCGAGAATTGTCGTCTCTGCATATGGTGCCAGTCTGTCTTTCAGCCAATCACGCAGCTGCATACAGCATCGAAGCACCTGCGTTTCGTCCTTTCCGATTGCTGTCACGGAAAAAATATCTCCAAACGGAGGCGCATTCTGCAGCTTCCGCATGCGTATCTCACTTTCAAAAAAGCCCGGATAATCCTGCGCAGCAGCCTGCAGGATCGTCTCGTTTTTTGGGGTAAAGGTCTGAATCAGCGCTCGCCCGGGCTTTGTTCCGCGTCCGCTTCGCCCGACGACCTGGGTAATCAGGGAAAAAGTCCTCTCCCCTGCCCGATAATCACCGGAATACAGGCTCTGGTCTGCAGAAATTACGCCAACCAGTGTCACGTTCTCAAAATTCAGGCCTTTGGAGACCATTTGCGTCCCAACCATAACAGGCACATTGTTTTTTCGGAAGCGTTCGAACAGAACCTCATGCGAACCGGCAGGTGTTACGGTATCGGTATCCACACGAATCACCTCCGTGCCCGGAAACAGCCGCTGAACCTCTTCCTCCACAAGTTGTGTGCCGGCACCCACGTGATTCAGAATTCCCCCACATTCCGGGCAAGCCTGCGTCAACCTGCGCGAATACCCGCAATGGTGGCACAACAGTCTTCCTGTTGCACTGTGATAGGTCAGAGAAACACTGCATCTGGGGCATTCAAACACAAAGCCGCATTCCCCGCAGGTAATCAGTTTATTAGCACCGCGACGGTTGATAAACAGAATACTCTGCTCTCCACGCTGCAGATTCAGCGCCAGCTCTTCTGCCAGTCTGCGGCTGATGTTTCCGCTTCTTCCGGCTTTCACCTCTTCACGCATATCGACTATTTCGACCTGCGGCAGGCGCTGTTCATTGTAACGTTCAGTAAGCGCAAACAGATGATATCTCCCTGTTTGCGCCTGATACATACTCGTTATGTCCGGCGTTGCTGAGCCAAAAAGAAGAAGGGAATTGTTCTTTGCGCACAGGTACTTGGCAATCACATGCGCATGATATCGAGGGCTGTTCTCTGACTTATAGCTTTCTTCCTGCTCTTCGTCGATGATGATCAGCCCCAGGTTTTCCAATGGGGCAAATATTGCACTGCGAGTGCCGATTACCAGCTGTGCCGCGCCGTTTTTAATCCGCTTCCATTCATCATAGCGTTCACCCATGGACAGGCTGCTATGAAGAACGGCGATACGATCCCCAAAGCGGGCAGAAAAGGTCGTCAGCATCTGCGGAGTCAGCGCAATTTCCGGCACCAGGAGAATCGCAGTCTTTCCCTTCTCCAGCACATCGGCAATCAAACGCATATATACGCTGGTCTTTCCGCTTCCGGTAACGCCGAACAGCAGGGCAGCCTGCGCAGTGGCACTATGGGATAGTTTCCGCAAGCCTGCAAATACATGCTCCTGTTCCTCACTCAGTTCCGGCAGTGAGAGCGTTTCTCCGGCATAGACCTCCGGTCTGCGGAATACTTCCCTCTTCTCCAGGGCAAGGAACCCTTCCTTTTCCAGCGCCTTCAGGACAGCCCTTCCCGCTCCGGTAAAATGAAGGATCTCTGTGGAAGGTAACGCGCCAAAGCAGCAGACCAGATCCAGTACCTCTGCCCTTTTAGGCGCCTTGCGCCGCATCCGGTCAGCTCCGTCTGCCGCTTCGTCTGCCGGCAGGGAAAGGACAGCATACTCCACCATTTTGTCGTTCACCCGACGTTTGCCGGATTCACTGAACCACAGTCCCGCGGGCAGCATAGCCTTAACAGCGCTGTACACCGTACAGAAAAACCGCTCACTGATGAAAACAGCCAGCTTCAACTGTAAAGGCGTCAGAAGCGGCTCCGCATCCAGCACCCCGGAAATGTATTTCAGTTTTGCCGTATCATAATCGCTTTTTTCTGTCAGTGCCAGAATAATGCCTTCACTGCTACGGTTTCCCGCTCCGAAAGGCACAACAACCCGTATTCCGGGCAAAGCCACTGCTTCCAGTTCCGGTGGAATCAGATAATCATACGGCCTGTCAATTTGATATATAGCGGCCGAAACCGCAATTCTTGCAATCATATGCGGTTTTCAGCCAGCATGCTTTATGATCGGCTTATTCTTTAATCGAAACCGTCAGTCTTCCGCTGTAAATTTCATCCACAGCAGCGGAAACCGGCTTCTTATCGCTCTTCACTACTGCCGTTTCCTCGGCATCGGCAATTTCACGAGCTCTTCTGGCAACAACATTTACCAGCATATAACGGCTGCCAACCTTTTCGGTAATCTCAGCAACAGGCGGATAAAGCATCATAATAATTATCTCCGTTTCATTTTATAATTATAATTTATCTATTCTATTTCCAAGTGATTCTCACTCAGACTTTCAGATACTGCAGGCGTTCGGCAGCACGGCAGTGCTCTGCCTTAAGAATGGCTGCGAGCTCTGCTGCTGCAACTGCAGCATCATCATTCACAATGATATAGTCATAAAAATTGGCTTCCTGATATTCCTGCCGTGCCCGGGACAGTCTGCCGGCAATGACTTCGTCAGACTCAGTTCCGCGATTTTTCAACCGCTTTTCCAATTCCTCCAGAGAGGGCGGAACAATAAATATTTTCACTGCCTCCGGCATCTTTTCACAGACCTGCCTTGCTCCCTGAATCTCAATATCCAGGATTACATCACAGCCCTCGTCCATGCGTTTCTGCACAAAAGCGCGTGGAGTACCGTAGCAGTTCGACACATATTCGGCATGCTCCAGCAGTTCATCATTTGCGACCATTTCCGCAAACCGTTCCCGCGTGATAAAAAAGTACTCTCTTCCGTCAACCTCTCCCGGTCTTGGCTGTCTGGTTGTAACCGATGTAGAAAAACAGATGTCCGTTCTGCCATCCATCGCTTTGAATACTACCGTACTCTTGCCTGCACCGGATGGCCCGGAAAGCACGATCAGTTTCCCTTTTTCCACTATTCTTCCTCCTGTTAATCCATCTCTTCTGTTTCCACAACCGTCCCTAACCGGCCTGCCAGAACCTCCGGTGTCAATGCGGACAGCACAACATGGCCGCTGTCCATCGTCAGCACAGATTTTGTACTTCTCCCAAAAGAAGCGTCAATCAGCAGTCCACGCTCCCGAACCTCCTGAATCATACGTTTCACCGGTGCAGAATCCGGGCTGGTCACCGCCAGTAAGCGTTCCGCAGAAATATAGTTTCCAAATCCTATCGGAAGTAATTTCATTGTCTTAACGATTACTCTATATTCTGAATCTGTTCGCGGATTTTTTCAATTTCCGATTTCAGGTCAACCACAATGTGTGCGATATCGCTGTTCTGGCACTTCGAACCAATCGTGTTTGCTTCGCGGTTAAACTCCTGAACCAGAAAATCAATCTTGCGCCCAATCGGGGAATTGCCGGTGATCATCGTCTGCAGCTGGGACATATGGCTGCGCAGACGTACCGTTTCTTCATCCGTTGCAATATGGTCAGCAAAGATTGCAGCCTCTGCCAGAATTCTGTTTTCGTCAATACCTGCCGTTCCAAGAACGTCCGCCATCTTTTGCTCCAGCCGTTTGCGGTATTCCTGTACGGTATTTGGTGCTTCCTCTTCAACGGCCGTCACCAGATGATCGATCGTTTCCAGGCGGGCAAGCACATCGTTGCGCAGCTTTTCGCCCTCTCTCAACCGCATCGTGTCGAAATCTGCAAGGGCAGCTTCTGTGATTTGTGAAATACCAACCGTCAGTGCATCGGTATCCAGCTCTTCCTTTTCCACAGAGAGAACGTCGGGAAATCTTGCCGCACTCAACGCAGTCAAATCATTGGGGAGGACATACTTATCCGCAATGGTTTTCACCGCATCCAGATATCCCTTCAGCAGCGGTTCATTAATGCTGATTCGCACTTCACTGTCTGCAGAAGGGGTAATGGTCACAAATACATCAACCTTACCGCGGCTGATGTGCTTCTGCACTGCGGATTTAACGACTTCTTCTGCAAAGAGGAATCCTCTTGGCATACGGATTGAAGTATCCAAATAGCGGTTGTTGACACTTTTAAGCTCAACGGCAATTTCAAAGCCCTCCGCCGAGCCCTTGGCACTGCCGTACCCGGTCATACTTTTTATCATAGCTTTTTCTCCTGTAATTGCTGTCAGTTCAGCAGCTGGACGATATCAAAATCGATACCGGTTTTTCCTTTTTTCAAACGGTCTGTCACAATAATCAGTATTGCTCCGACCGCAAGCCCCAAAAAGCTGGTCAGAATGCAAACACCTTCACTTGCTTTGCAAACATACGCGATAGCGTACCCCAAAACGAAAAACAGCAATGGCATAACATATACAAGCGCAGCCGCACGGAACACCAGTGAGGTCTTGCTTTCAATAACAACATGCTGACCTCTCTGCGCCTTAATGCCATTCCGCACAATAGATTTTATTTCCGTCTGATAAATACAGCTTTCGCAGTTTCCGCAATTGCTCCCGCAGGCCGTCGTGCGCAGAACAGCAACCTCTGCCAGACCATTTTCGAATACTTTTGTTACAACGCCTTCCTGGGTCACTCGTCTATCCTCCTGATTTCGATCGTAATGGTATAGTCTCCCAGAACGCCGGTATTGGGATAACCGTCAACATATACTTTCACCAGAGGCAGGAATGTGCCGACAGATTCGTCGTAATCGGTCAGGTCGGCAACTGCGCGCAGATTTGCGCTTTTAATTTTTGCCAGATCCTCCGGGCTACCGCGCAATACAACATCCAGCCCTGTTGTAACGATCTCCGCCTCAAAGCCTTCGGTGATATTGGTATAGGAAAAATTGGTGATCTTGAAGGTCTTTGTCGTCAGGTTATGCAGTTCAACAGTGACCTTTGCTTCATTAATGCCGGACAGATTCCGTACCCCGTCACTCAGGTTTACAGGATAAACATCGGAATAGCTGGATTCAAACCGTGTAAGGTCAATATCCGCAAGGACGATTTTATTAATTCCTTCCAGCAAAGCCGAGTCGCCGGCAATGGAGATGGTAGACGGTTCAATCGTCACAACGGTATTCTGTTCCGTAGCACCGGCTCCGTAGTTGAGATTCACGGTTAACGGAACTTCCTTTACTTCCAGGAGGGAGAGTGTTGCCACTACTGTCTCATCGGAAAGCGTCAGGCCGGTCTTGCTGCAGACTGCTCCGTCCTCATTCATTAGGGAATACTGTGTTTCAACCTGATAGGAGGTTTCAATATTTTCCGCACCGAAACTCACCCAGGCATAGGAGATACTGCCAACCTTGGCCTCCGGCCCAGTTACCGTGATCACTGCGGGGTCAAACTGCGGCATTTCTGCCGTGCGGTTTGCCGCAACAGAACCATCAAAGCTGCCACGGACCTGTATCGTTTTCGACACGATAGAAGAAACCCGGAAGTTTACGGTTTCCGGTGTCTTGCTGTCCACCGTTATTCCTGACATATCCGTTTTGTCCGGGAAGATGATACTGTAGTTCTGTGCCGTATAGGTTGGGATGCTGAGCTTACTAACGTCTACACGCGCTTTTAAGTCTGCTGCATCCAGAGCCGCAACGACCCTACGCGGGCCGGTAACAACCACTGTCACAGAACCGGTTTCCAGATCAGTTACCGCCATGTTACGGTTTGACCGCAGAGTCTCTTCGCCATAGACCTCAAGCTGAACACCACGGAAGGTTCTCTGAAAGGTGTCTGCTTCCTGGCTGGTTACATAAACCCAAAAAGCAAGAGCAGCGATCAGCGACAGGAGAATCCAGAACAATCGGCTGTTGTATACTCTTGCCATATAATTATTCCTGTTCATTTTTTCCCTCCGACAAACTTGCGGCGAAGGATGTCCGCGAAGCTCACATTCTTCGTGTCATTATCATCTTCCAGCAGCTCTGCACGCAGAGTCATTTCCAGCATCTGCGGAGTAAGATGTCGCTTGAGCATTCCTTCTATAGCGATGGAAATAGCCCCGGTTTCCTCAGAGACAATGACAGCAACTGCATCCGACTGTTCGCTCACACCAATGCCCGCTCTGTGCCGCGTTCCGAGTTCTTTACTGATATTATTATTGCGCGTCAGCGGAAGCACACAACCGGCAGCGGCCAGCCGTCCCTTGACAATGATTACCGCCCCGTCATGCAGCGGTGCCTTATTGAAGAACATATTCTTCAGCAGCTCTGCGGTAACATCCGCATTGATCATCGTCCCGCTGCGCATGATTTCGCGATGGTTCACGTTCCTTTCAAAAATGATCAGAGCTCCGGTACGGGAATCTGACATTTCCTTGCATGCCAGAACGGTCTGAGCAATTGCCGTGTCGACAGCAGAGCCTGCCTCTGCTTTGCCGTTACTGAAAGTACTGCCCAGACGTTCAAGGAAATGCCGAAGCTCCGGCTGAAACAGTACCACCAGAGCAATGACACCAAGCTGAACTGCACTTTTTGCCAGATAGTTGATCATGCGCAGATTCAGCCACTCCGATAACACAAGCACTGCCAGGAATACGAATATCCCTCGTGCCAGATAGGAGGAACTGGTTTTGCGAACAAATACCGTTACTTTATATATAAAAAAGGTTACAATCAGAATGTCCGCAATATCTGAAATTCCAATTGTGGAAAAAATATTGATAATGGATGACATTAGGCGTAATTCGACTCCCTTCGCCTGGAATAAACCTGTTATTTCACAGGAAGGCCCACTACTGCCGATTATGGTATTATACGTCATCCGGTGAAAAAAGGCAACACCAATCCCCCGTTCCGCATAACAAAAACGGCAGCAGGAAAAACCTGCTGCCTGCGTTTTTTGATTACCAGTATCCGTTGCCGTTGATCGGCGGGAAGGGCTTCTCGGGAATCTCCATAATGGCATCCCAATGTTCTACGACCTTTCCGTCCACTACCTTAAAGGTATCGACCAGATTCCGGTCAGGAATGCCGCCACCCAGCACAGAGTGTACATGGAGTGCCACAATGCCCTGTTCCTCATCCGCAACAACCAGCTTGACATGGTTTCTGCCCTGCGGATAATGATCATGACGGAACTGCACGAAGTTCAGGAATGCCTCCGGGCCATCCAGAACCCAGGGGTTATGCTGCTTATAGTTTTCTCCGAGATACAGTTTGCACTTTTCCGGGTCCTTGTCCTTTTCATAAGCCTCATAAAAGGCAAGGACAGTTTCTTTTGCTGTCATGTTTTCTCTCCTCATTTAATTTATTTTTTACGGACTTTCTTCCGTTTTTACAACAATAATGCAGACAAATCCGCCAGGCTTGCATAGAGGTTTGCCGTCACCACAGGGTAGATCGTATCGGTAATGTTAAGACTCCCCGTCTTGGGATCAACAGTAAAGGTGACCGTCGTCTGTCGGCGCGGCAGCTCTTTCAATTCTTCAACCGTTTCCCAGAAATACTGTGCGCTGATTTCGTCCGACTTCGTCTTCCCGGCAATTGCCGCTGACAGTGAATAGTTTATCAGTTTCCTTATATAATTGGGAACAAGCCCTGAAGCGTCCGGATAATCGCAGATAACAGTGACATAACCTGTGTCCAGATTGAAATCCACCACTTCGTAGTCAACCGAAGCAGCACAATCCCCCAGGAAGCCCAATAGTGCCTTTCCCAGATCCGATTCTTCCAAAAGTCCGCGCAATACTGGCAGCTTCCGTCCGGTAAGCTCAGTAACTTTCACCAAATCAAACTCACGGAACACAGTAAACACCCGGTCCGTCAGCTCATCAGCTACAAACTTTGCAACGTTCTCTTTCAGTTCGTTCGTCCCGGAGTACAATCCTCCGGACATAGCATCATACAGTTCTTCTGAAACCCACTGCGGAAAATACAGTCCACACTTTTTTTCAAAATACACCTCTGCCGCCGTTTCCTGTTGCTGTTGCCGTTCCTGCTCTGTCTCGGCTGAAATCACGGCAACCAGAAGTGCCGCATTTTCCTCATCCGTAAGCTGAACCAGGATATTCTGCTTATCCAAAGCAACCGGCTTTCCGGATAGAATACGGTCTGCAATTACTCCTGCCAGCTTTTTTGCATAAGCTTCGCGGAAGTGTTCTCCGCCACAATAGCAGACGGACAGCATGGCTCGCAGCTGTTCCGGATTGGTTTCTTTTATCTCCCAGGAAAGCTCTGTGTTCTTTTTCAGATAGCTGTAAAGGACTTCCGTCGAAAGTGGTTTATCCTCCCCAAGGGTCTCAATCAATACGGTTTCCAGTGGGTCATACATAAAAGCATCCTGCAACGAATAGCTGGATATCCGCTTCATCACGAGATCTGTCATCGTTCGCATCTGGGAATCTGCATTTCGCCCAAAAAGGAGAAGCCCGCCCAGCAGAATAAATCCGGCAAAACAGAGTAGGGTGATTTTTAAGTTTTTTTTCATTTTGCCTTTCCTCCTGTCCGGAGGATTCGAATTTAGTGATTTAAATTCTACCACAGGACGTTCTTGCCTGTCAAATGAACAACCTGTTACTTTTTAGACTCTCATGTTTATTGACTTTTGGCCCAACAATTGGTAAAGTATATAAAATAGCGTATTCAAGCGCAAAGTAGTCGCGCTATTCGATTTATCACCATCACATGGAGGTATTCATTATGTCAGAAAAACTGGAAGCGCTATCCAGAAAGCTGGAGAGAACTCCGGCGATTCGCGCGGGCATCGGCGTTGTTCTGGCCGCTGCTGTAGTCGGCGGTTCCGCCTTTGCTGTTGCTCCTAAGAAGGTCGCTGCCGCCGAGGGCGACGTTTATACTCCCGGCACCTATACTGCATCTGCTGCAGGTATTTCAAGTGATGTCACTGTAGAACTTACCGTAAACGGAACTTCCATCACTGAGGTTTTTGTTGATGCCTCCGGCGAGACTCCGGGCATTGGTGCTGATGCTGCTGAGCCTCTTCAGGCTCAGGTTCTGGAAGCTCAGGGCCCGTCTATTGAAGGTGTTTCCGGTGCTACCATCACCAGCGGCGCAGTTCGTGAGGCCGTTACTGCAGCTCTGAAAGAAGCTGCCGGCGGCATGTACATTCCCGGCACCTACTCCGCTTCTGCAGCCGGTATCTCCAGCGATGTCTCTGTTGCTTTGACCATGAACGGCACCTCTATTCTCGCCGTTGATGTTGATGCTTCCGGTGAGACCCCCGATATTGGCGGTGCTGCTGAGTATGATCTCGAAGCACAGGTTATGGAAGCCCAGAGCGCTGAAATCGAAGGCGTTGCCGGTGCTACCATCACTACCAACGCAGTTAAGACTGCTGTTTCTGCTGCCCTCGCAGAAGCTTCCGGCAATCCAGTTGTCGCTGAAGAGGCTCCCGCTGCTGAAGAAGCCGCTCTTGCTGAAGAAGCTCCCGCTGCTGCAGGAGATTCCTTCACCGCTTCCGTTGCCGGTATCTCCAGTGACGTCGTTGTTACCCTGACCATGGATGGCTCCACCATCACCGGTGCGGTTGTTGATGTTTCCGGCGAAACTCCGGGCATCGGCGCTGCCATTGGCGACAAGGTTGCCGAACAGATCCTTGCTGCTCAGAGCGCAGAGATTGACGGCGTTGCCGGTGCTACCATCACCAGCTCTGCTGTTAAGTCCGCTGTTGCTGAGATCCTTTCTCAGGTTGCCGCTCCTGCTGAAGAAGCTCCCGCTGCTGCAGGTAATTCCATCACTGCTTCTGCAGCCGGTATCTCCAGTGACGTTGTCGTCACCCTGACCTTTGACGGTTCCACCATTACCGATGCTGTTATTGATGTTTCCGGCGAAACTCCGGGCATCGGCGCTGCC
>JAZRWD010000135.1:0-3690 GCA_045599525.1 Candidatus Limivicinus sp.
CGGGACGATCCCGGGAACGGTAGAAGAGCATCGTGGATTCCTCCTTTTCTGTCTCGAATGAGACTTGACGGGTGACGAATTCTTTTATACAATGGCTGGGAGAGGTGATACGGATGATTCAAGTGGATTATGCTACGTTTAGTAAGTGCCTGGACGAGTACTGTAGTAAGGTCGCAGATACACAGGGAACAATTCTTGTGCGATGTGAAGGGGATAAAAGAATTGTCATTCTAAGCCAGCCCCAATGGGAAGCGTTGCGGAAGTCATCCAAAAATGCGCAATACCTGGCCGATCTGGATCGTTCCTTTGCACAGCTCCGCTCTGGTCGAGGCATAGCGCATGAGCTAATCGAGGAAGATCAATAATCTATCATAAAAAATCGTGTTGCAGATATTGACATATACTCCTGTGGGAGTATAATATAGGCGGGAGGGATAGCTTATGATGAAGAGAATCTATCACGGATCGCAAGCCAGAATAGAAAAACCGATTTTCGGATACGGAAAAAAATACAACGACTACGGCGTGGGCTTCTATTGCACAGAGTCTATGGAAATGGCAAAGGAATGGGGGGTCGGCGCCGATCGAAACGGGTATGCCAACATTTACGATCTGAATATGGACGGTCTTACGGTGCTGAATCTGAATGATTCCGAATACTGCATTCTGCATTGGCTTTCGGTACTTCTACAAAACAGAGAGTTTGAAATAACCTCTGTCCTTGCAAATGAGGCAAAAGAATATCTGACAACACATTTTTCCATTGACTATTCATCTGCCGATATCATCGTCGGATACCGCGCGGATGACAGCTATTTTTCTTTTGCGCAGGACTTCATCAACGGCACGATCTCTTATCGGCAGTTGACTGCGGCGATGCACCTTGGAAAACTTGGTCAGCAGATTGTGCTGAAAAGTGAGCAGGCATTTTCACAGCTAACTTTTGTGGATGCGGAAATTGCCAAAGCAGATGAATGGTTTGCGAAGAGGCAATTTCGTGACAGAAGTGCACGAAACCAGTACTTTAATGTGGAACGCAACAAGCGTCAGCGCGGAGATCTGTATATCACGCAGATTATGGATGAGGAGATGAAAGCAAATGACGAACGCTTACGACAGGAATTACCTCGAACGAGCAAGAATATCTCTCGGTAGGATGCTCGACTATGCTGTGTACGATCTGAAATATGACCTTACGGCATATTGGGAGTTATTTCTGAATTCTCCTGTAGCAAAACAGTTTGAACGCGGTGAAGCGTCCATTCTCGTCGGAAAGTCCGGCGTTGAGCTTGCGCTGATGGTTATCGGAAAAGAAAAAGATTATGTCAGACCGTTTTTTTCGGAAGGGAGAAGCGAGGAATACTGGCTCGGCTGGGCGCTTGCCTATTATCAGTGGAAAACCAGCCTTTCATTTTCTCAGATCACGGATTTTATTTCGATCGTCGAGATACGAAGCATGTATTTTCCTTATCACGAAATGGATATACGGCAATTCTGTGATAAGCTTTCTGAATTGTATACAGCAAGAAAGCAACAGACGAATTTGAAGCGTAGGCGGCTTGCAGCAGGACTGAGCCAATCTCAGCTTGCGTCTCTTACCAATATCCCAGTCAGAACGATACAGCAGTACGAGCAGGGCCAAAAGGATATCAATAAGGCACGAGCAGAATATGTGATTGCATTATCGCATGCACTCTACTGCGATCCACAAGCATTGCTGGAAAATGATAAATAATACAGCCGGAAGAAGCGCAATGCCTCTTCCGGCTGCTTTTCCTGTGGTCACACAATGCCGGTGTTTGTTTTGATGCTTCTAAGCAGGAATGCCATGCACATCAGCATTCCGAGAATGCCGATGGGTACCGTCGGGAAGCCCTGGCCGCCGGTGGCAGGCAGCTCATAAATGGGGTTGTTGACAACAGTGAGGGATACGGTGGAGTCTTCATAATCCTCCAGAGTTCCCTGGAAGGCAGGCTCCAAAAGGAGCTGATAACCATCGTTGGTCTGAATCTCTGTCAGTCGGTAGATTCGGTCAACAGGAAGGTCTGTGATCTCAGCGAAGCCATCCGGATCGGTGTCCAGAATGCCGTCCGTCAGACCGGGGGCTTCAACGGGATTCCACAGTTGGGTCTCGGGGTCCAGAGCTTCCAGCAGGAAGGACACATGCTCCAGGGGCTGCCCCAGGTGGTTGATTTTCTGAATCCGGATCGATCCGCTGCGCCTGATATTCTCAAACCGGACTTCGGTCGTCTGACGGGCGGAGATTGTGATCGTCTGAGGATTGGGACTGGTACAGATATAACCGATGTCTTCGTCCAGAAGCTCTTCAACAATGTAGGTGCCCGGTGCCAGCTCCGTGAAGATCTCGCCGCCGGAACCGGTGGTGAAGACACCCAGATTATTGCCGTTGCTGTCGGTGATACGGAACCTCCAGTCTGCCAGAGGGCCGCCGGGACAGGACTTAAGAATGCTGCAAAGACCCACCAGAGGTCGGTTGCGAATCTCAAAGGTAAGCTTGCCGCCGCCGGTCAGACCGGTCACAGGAAACCGTGTCAGAACACAGTCGCCGTTGTCGTCATTCAGCTCCTCTCCCATGAAATAATGGTCATAAGTAATTGCACCGTTGGAATTGGTCACGGTCACATGGATCAGGTCGGGGAACACATCCTTCTTGCCGCTGCTCTTTATCAATTCCCGGAAGGCGATGTCACCATCCAGAAGACCGTCAAAGGTAAAGACCTTCGTGCTCGGCTGGGCAAAATTCTCATCGGTCTGATAGATCTGCCCGTGGGCATCGGAGATGCCGCACCAGGTCTTGTTTCCGTTGGATGCCCAGACCCGGAAGCGGAAGCCTTCCACATTGCCGTCAAAGGCAGTTTTCTGTATGGTCATGGTGCCGGGTACTACCGCAGCCTTCAGCATGAAATAGGCTTTGACGGGGTCGGGATTGGTGGTCGTGGTCATGATGGTCTGGCGGTTCTCACATTCCCAGACAAGATACACATTATCCTCCGGGTTCAGGGATTTGCCTTGGGCAGAAAGGGTGATGCCGTTCTCAACGGCACTGCGGTCTGCAGCGAGCTTCAGGGTATTTCCGGAGCGAGTCACGGTAACGCCGGTGCCAGAGAAGTTGTAGTATTCCAGCACACCGTTGGTATCTGTCAGAGAAATGGTGTATTTTCCGGATGCCGCATCATAGGCCATCTCATAGGTCTTTGCAGTGGAGGCTTTGGTGGTTGCAAAGGAGGGAACGGTTCTGTGACTTTTCAGAGAAGAGATGATCGTGGCATATGCGGATTTGAAGCCGTTGATCTGCTGAACCATGTAGGAAGGCGTGGAAGAGTCCGTGTAGATCATGTTTTCATACAGGGCATCCGCTCTTCCCGTGCTGCCGGTCACATTTACCGAAGAGATATAATCATAGGGAGCAATGGGACTGCGGAGTCCCATGATGAATTCCCAGATGATGAGCTGTGTGGCACACTCATAGCCGAATTCGGTATAGGTATTGGTGCTGCTGAGCTTGCTGGGAGCACCGTACAGGATTGCCAGACCGATGGCTGCCTTTTTGTCTGCAGGTATTTTGCTCCAGACGGTAGAGCTTTGATTTCCTGCGGCATAGTAGGTGGTATTGGTCGTGGAACCGACACCGGGTTCGATACAGTAGGCAATGGCGCGGTTGTCTCCGAT
>JAZRWD010000136.1:0-4295 GCA_045599525.1 Candidatus Limivicinus sp.
ACGCAGCGAATTCCGGATGCGGTAAGAGATACGCTCATTGTTCCCGAGGCCTGATGGATATAGGCGAAACAGAGAAATAGAAATGCTCTCATCGGAGAAAGACCGATGAGAGCATGTTTTGTTCTTTAGAGAGAAATCAACCGACCCACTTTGCAACGGCGGCGTCGATCATGTCGGCGCACCTCTGCACGTTGGCCATGTCTTCAGGAACCAGGTTGAACAACGGCTTGCGCACGCCGCCGAGGTCGAGGCCTTCGCGGATCTTCAGCACAGCCTTAATGGTGGCATACATGTTGCCCTTGCAGCCGCAGAGGGCAAGGATGATGTCCATGCAGTCGTACTGAATCTTGCGGGCGGTATCCAGGTCGCCGGCCTTAACGCAGGCAAACAGCTTGTTGTAAAGCTCGGGCATTGCACCATAGGTGCCGCCGATGCCGCCGTCTGCACCCATGACCAGACCGCTGACGAACTGCTCATCGGGACCGTTGAAGACCACGAAGTCGCGGCCGCCGGCAGTGCCGATCATTTTGAATTCTTCAATGTCCTGTACGGGCATGGAGCTGTTCTTCACACCGATAATCTGCGGGTTCTTCAGCATTTCCTTCAGCAGGCTTTTGCTCAGGGCAACGCCGGCCAGCTGCGGGATGTTGTAAATGATGAAGTCGGTATTCGGAGCGGCCTTGCTCATATCGTTCCAGTATTCGGCAATAGCGTAATCCGGAAGCTTGAAGTAGATGGGCGGGATGGAAGCGATGGCGTCAACACCGAGAGATTCCGCATGTGCGGCCAGCTCCATGGAGTCACGGGTATTGTTGCAGGCGATATGGGCAATAATGGTCAGCTTGCCTTCGGCGGCCTCGACAACCGTCTCCAGGACCTTTTTGCGTTCTGCGACACTCTGATAAATGCACTCGCCGGAGGAACCGCCGACGTAAACGCCCTTTACACCCTTTTTCACGAAAAACTTGGTGAGAGCTTTGGTGCCTTCCACAGAGATTTCGCCGTTTTCGTCATAGCATGCATAGAAAGCAGGGATAACGCCCTGGTATTTGGAAATGTCTTTCATAATCGGCCTCTTTTCATAAGAAAAAATATGGAATATTGGATTGCAGGCTATACAGAACGGTGTGACCGGAGCCACACCGCCTGTGTAGTACTTCTGAAAGAATAATAGTCTTCTGAAGCGAAAATATCAACCCTTAACCGCACCCATTGTGATGCCCTGGGTGAAGTATTTCTGGAAGCAGAGGAAGACGATGATGATCGGCAGGGCAGCCAGTGCCGCACCGGCCATAATCAGACCGTAGTCGGTGGAGTTTTCGGCCTGCATCGTGGCAATACCGAGGGAGATGGTCAGGTTGGAACTGCTGGTCAGCATGATCAACTGCATAAAGTAGTCATTCCAGCTGTTGATAAAGGTGAAGATCGCCAGTGCGCCGATACCCGGCTTAACCAGGGGAACAACGATCTGCGCGAAGGTACGTGCTTCACTGGCGCCGTCTATTCGCGCGGCTTCCAGCATTTCACCCGGTATACTTTCGGAAAACTGCTTCATCAGGAACACACCGAACGGCCAGCCAACAGTGGGGAAGATGACCGCCCAGATGTTGTCATACAGGCCAAGGGCCGACATTTCACGGATCAACGGAATCAGAATGACCTGCTTCGGCAGGGCCATGGCAGCAACGATTGCGCTAAACAGGAGTGTACGGCCGATAAAGCGCTTTTTGGCCAGAGCGTAACCGGCCATGGTTGCGGTAATGCAGGTGAGGATCATTGCGGCAACAGCCATGAAAACGGTGTTTACCAGCCAGCGTATAGCGCCCGGAACAGTGGGACCGACCAGGGAGCCAATCTCAAACAGCGGTGCTGAACGCTTGGCAAACAGCGTTTCGTAGTTGCGCAGGACCCATTCCGAGGGGAACCACTGGGGGCTGCGTGCGTTGATCGCCTGCGGGGTCTTGAAGGAACCGGTGATGATCCAGTAAAGCGGGAAGAGGAACAGCAGGGCGAGAACGATCAGAATGATCAGAGAAAAGATGCGGTAGGCTTTGGAATCCTGATTTTTCATATTCTCCCCTCCTTACTTTTCCTGGCCCAGTTTGAACTGGATAGCCGATAGTATGCCGATGAAAATGGCCAGCACGATTCCCATTGCGTTGCCGTAACCGAAACGGTATAGCTTGAAGGCCGTGTAGTAAATGTAGTACATGACCGTTTCTGTCGAGTAATTCGGTCCGCCGGAAGTCAGCAACTGAATCAGTGCGAAGCACTGGAAGCTGTTGATGGTCGTAATAACGAGAATATACAGCGTTGTGGGCATGATCTGGGCCCACTTGATTTTCCAGAAGGTCTGGGTGCTGGTGGCACCGTCGACGCTTGCCGCCTCAACCAGGCTGTTATCGACGTTGCCGAGTGCCGAAACGTAAAGGACGATGGGCTGGCCAACCGAGGTGGTGAACAGGATGAGGATGATGCACCAGAGAGCATACTTGGTATCGCCCAGCCAGTTAATGTTCTTATCGATGATTCCGGCGCCCTTGAGCACGTAGTTGAGGATGCCGTAATAGTT
Source organism: Candidatus Limivicinus sp. (assembly GCA_045599525.1). Classification (GTDB taxonomy): domain Bacteria; phylum Bacillota; class Clostridia; order Oscillospirales; family Oscillospiraceae; genus Limivicinus. Next base: position 2,573 of record JAZRWD010000136.1, read on the forward strand.
GTTGTACATCCACTTCCACACAACGGTAACGGCGACAGAGCCGGTGACTACAGGAAGATAGAAGATGCAGCGGAATGCGGAGAGCAGGGGGCCCTTCAGCTTGTAGATCGCGGAGGCGACCCACAGGGAGAAAGCCGTAACGGTCGGGACAGAAACGACAACGATAATGAAGGTGTTTTTCAGTGCTTTAATGAACACGGGGTCCTGCCACAGTTCGACATAGTTAGCGAAACCGATGAACACGTCGGGCGTGTTCGAGTTCATATTGGAGTCAAAGAAACTGGTGTAGAGGCAGAGCAGCATCGGGTAAATGACAAACCCGAGGAAGAATACCAGACTTGGCAGCAGGAAGAGATAACCGGAAATGGTCTCTCTGCGGACAAGCGCTCTGCTCATGCCGCTTCGGGAGTTAGACATAGACAAAGCCTCTCTTTTCTCTTTCTTTTTGCTCAAATAGGGGACACGCAACAGCAGCCCGGTTAATGCAGGCCGGGCTGATCTCGCATATCCCCTATCCGACCATTTGACAAATCCTGTAAAATGAAAATGCGCACCCCAGACCGCGCAGGGCGGAGTGGGGCGCGCACCCAATCACTTAACGATTTTTAGACTGGCTGGATTATGGCTTAGGAGTTAGCCTGTGCACAGAATTCAGCAACAGTGGCCTGAACATCGTTGCCGGCACCAACTGCCTGCAGCATGTTCCACCAGCAGGTACGGGCAGCTGCCCAATTGGTGGTGACCTGGTAGTAGTCGCCCAGGTACGGCATCAGAACGGTGTACTCGTTCATGATCTCGTTGTCAGCCCAAACGCCGGACAGGTCATTGCCTTCGGCTGCGTCACGGACTGCGAAGTAGTTAGCGGTCTTGACTGCGTCAGCAGTGTGCTCGCTGTCGCACATGAACTTGATGAACTGCTTGGCTGCGTCGATCTTAGCATCGTCGCCGTTGTTGAACACGCCAAAGCCCCAGATACCGCCGCAGAGCTTGGACTCGCCGGTCTCGGACGGGAAGCTCATGAACTCGATGGTCTCGCCCATCAGGTTGAGGCCAGCGCCGGTGCCGGCGGAGTTCGGGTTGAGCTGCTGTGCAATGTTCCAGCAGAATGCCATCTGCAGGGTGCCGTTGTAGAAGAGTGCGATTTCATCGCCGCCTGCCAGGGACGGGTCGAAGTAGATGCCGTCGGTAGCAACGAGCTCGGAGATAGCCTTGATGTTTTCTTCGTTATCCCAGGTGTAAGCAGTGTGCTCAGCATTGGTGAAGGTGCCGCCGTAGAGGTTGTTGATCAGAGCACGGGTGCCCTGGTCGCCGCCCTGGCCGCCGCAGTAGACTGCAGCAACGGTGTCGCCATAGTAATCATACAGAGCAGCAACAGCCTGGAAGAACTGTTCGGTGGTCCAGGTGTGGGACTCAACGTCGACAAACTGGTCAGCGCCTGCTGCGACGAATGCGTCATAGTTGATGGCCATGCAGTGAGCGGTCATAACCAGAGGATATTCGTAAACAGCGCCTTCGGGAGAGTAGCAGGCAGTGATTGCTGCGGGGTTGAACTCAGCAAGATCGCCATCGTCGATCATGTCGGACAGGTCGACCATGTAGCCGTTTGCGCCCCAGTTACCAACCAGACGCTCAGGTCCTTCCATGACCAGGACAGGAGCCTGACCGGCGGTGATGGCGGCGTTGATCTTGTCGTCGCCGTCAGCGTAAGGGTGGTACTCAACGG
>JAZRWD010000137.1:0-4868 GCA_045599525.1 Candidatus Limivicinus sp.
CTGTCGGCCAGGGTGAACCCGTTCTCTGCCGCGGCAGAGGCACAGACCTCCATGGCAAAGTCCATCAGCTCTTCAATGACCATCCGGTCCTCCGGGGCATAGCCGGGGATTCCGCTGCCCCAGGCGCGTTTTTCCAAACGCGGGTCCTTGCAGACGGTGTTTTCGTGCAGCATGCGGCGGGTCACCGCCACTTCACCCTCACCCGGGTCCAGCAGGATGCCGGCAATGCGGGGGGAAGCATACACCAGGTCGATCAGCGCGGTCAGAGCCAGCGTACCGGTCTCATTTTTCCCAACAGCTGCCGGGCCGGTGTACAGCACCGCGTAGATCTCGCCCTTGTGCTGCGCAAACATCGGCCGGATGCGGGTGCCCTCCCGCCGGATCGGCACAGTAACCTCTGTTCCGTTGGTTACGGCGTCTGCGACTGCCTGCATCAGCTGCTCCATCCTCTCCGGGCTGCGGTTCGTCAGGAGCCTCTCCTTCGCTTCACGTATACTCATGTTGTTGTTCTCCTGTGAAAGCAATATTTCTGCCGCAGGTCCTGCAGCGTGTGCACGGCAAGCCCTGTCCCGAACACCTGCAGCAGATAACGTATGGGCATCAGCGTGGACCCGTAGCGCTCCAGCGCCACTCCGCCCACCAGCGAGTAAAGATACCCGAAATACAGCACCGTCAGCAGCACAATGGGCCGCCGCAGCTCCTTCCGCCACAGGCTCAGCACAAAGGCACCGAGGCAGAACAGCAGGTTCACCTTCCGCAGTGCTGTCAATACGGCGATCAGCCCGTCTACAGGTGCCCAGAAATACACCCAGTTGAGCATGGTAAGCGGCTTGAGCAGCAAATAGGTCTTCAGAAAGCTGACCGGGTCGTTTTCCCACCAGACCTTCATCCGGTAGCGGGCGACCAGCCCGTCGGCTTCGCTGTACCAGTGCTGTGCCAGCTCCGGCTTCAGGTCGCCGTTTTCGTCCAGATAATCGGGGTGCAGCTCAGGCAGCCGGTCGTAGACCACAGTCTTGTAATCCAGCTCGCTGTCCTCGGGATAACCCACGCCCTGGTAGGTGCCCAGCAGCATCGGGTTTCCGGCCCCGTCCGTGATGGGGATAAACTCGTGGAACAGCCCGTAATTGCGGATCGACCAGGGCACCACGAATACCAGCACGCAGAGCCCGAACACCAGCCCGCGCCGCAGAAGACGCCCCGGGCGGTGGCCGACCGCCAGCAGATACCCGGCGGTGAACAGCGGAAAGATCAGAATGTTTGCCCGGAACAGCAGCGCACCGAGAAAGGCCAGGCAGAATCCCCAACAGGCCCGGCGGTCTTCGGCATCCTCACCGAGCCGCAGTGTGCAGTATATGCACAGCAGGAAAAACAGCAGGTACGGCGTCTCTGTCGAAATGATGTTGTCCGCAAAGGTCCACTCCGGCAGCAGCCAGAAGGCGGCGGCATACAGCCCGTAGCCCTCCGGCAGAAACAGCCTTGCCGTTTTGTATGCGGCCAGAGCAGTCAGCGTTCCGCAGGCAGCCCACAGCAGCTTCAGCGCCAGGCAGTAGGCATAGCCTTCACCGAACAGCAGGGAGCAGACCCCGGTCACGAAGGGCATGCCCGGCATCACCAGCGCCGAAGGGTAGGGGTACCACTGCGGCCAGGCCGACAGGATCCCGGTCTGCGCAAAAAAGATGCCGCTGGCCAGATAGCCCTCGTCATCGCCCGCGGTGTTGCTTTCCACGCCGATCCAGAAAATGGCGACCACGCGTGCCAGAAAGATCAGCAGGAGCAGGGCGCTCAGCCGCCATGCGGCAGCGCGACTGTCCGGTGTTTTGCAGAGCTTCATCGAAAGGGTTCCTTTCTCTTAAGGGGACGTGTTTCCGTTTCCCTTTTCCCATGGTGTTCTTTTTCTATGGCCTATTATATGCAGTTTTTCCCGCTTCTGCAAGAACAAAGCCTTTACCGCAAAAAACCTGTTTTCCTCACCAAAGTGAACAAAACAGGCCGTGCATTTTTTTGCAATTCGCTCAGTGCGGAACGGATTGTTCCCGTTGCTTTTGCCATAATCGTGTGGTAACATAGAACAAATACTGGAAGCAGTGTGCGCATTAGCATGCCTTCCGTAGGCCCAACAATTCTGGCCCCCAATTTTAAGGATAATTTTTAGGATTAGGAGTTGATTTACCATGTCTCAGAAAAAAATTGCCTTTGTCGGTTCCGAGTGCTATCCGTTCGTTAAGACCGGTGGTCTGGGCGACGTTAAGTACGCTCTTCCGAAGGCTCTCATCGCGCAGGGCTGCGACGTCCGCGTCTTCCTGCCGAATTATAAGTGCATCCCCGCCAAGTACCGCGATGTCATGACCTTTAAGGGCGAGTTCTATATGGACCTCTGCTCCGACTGGAAGCGTTACTATGTCGGCATCAAGGAATATGTCCTCGACGGCGTGACCTACACCTTCATCGATAACGAAGAGTTCTTCTCTGCCGGCAAGCCCTACACCAACCTGTACGACGACATCCCCAAGTACTGCTACTTCAGCAAGGCTGCTCTCTCCGCCATGATCTACATGGGCTGGATCCCCGAGATCGTCCACTGCCACGACTGGCAGGCTGCTCTCGTCCCCGTCTACATGAAGACCCTCTTTGCCACCTCCGCTCTGGCAGACGCCAAGTCCATCCTGACCATCCACAACCTCCGCTTCCAGGGCATCTGCTCTGCCGGCCACATGAAGTACTGGACCGGTCTGCCCGATGCAGCCTTCACCATCGAGAACCTTGGCCAGGGCGCTGCTGACGCCAACATGATGAAGGGCGGCCTCGCATATGCCGACTCCATCACCACCGTTTCCAAGACCTATGCCGATGAGATCCAGACCAGCTTCTACGGCGAAAACCTCGAGGCTCATCTGTCCTACCACAGCCCCAAGCTCACCGGTATCGTCAACGGCATTGACGTCGATGTCTGGAACCCCGCAACCGACTCCCGCCTGGTTGCCAACTACGACGCCTCCACCGTTCTCGAAAAGAAGATCGAGGATAAAAAGGCCCTGCAGGCCCGCCTCGGCCTCGAGCAGGACGAAAACAAGATGCTCATCGGCCTCATCTCCCGCCTGACCGACCAGAAGGGCCTCGACCTCATCAACGCCATCATGGGCCAGATCGTCGACGGCAACACCCAGGTCGCTATCCTCGGCACCGGCGACAAGGTCTACGAGGAATCCTTCCGCTATTATGAAAACACCAACAAGGGCACCGTCTGCGCCTGCATCATGTACGACGAAGCGCTGTCCCACCAGATCTATGCCGGCTCCGACGCTCTGCTGGTCCCGTCCCTCTTCGAGCCCTGCGGCCTGACCCAGCTCACCGCTATGCGCTACGGCACCGTTCCCATCGTCCGTGAGACCGGCGGCCTGAAGGACACCGTCGCTCCCTACAACATGTTCACCAACGAAGGCAACGGCTTCACCTTCGACCGTTACGAAGCCGGCCTCCTGCTGGATGCCATCAACCGTGCCAAGGCTCTGTACTTCACCAACCGTCAGGGCTGGAACGACATGGTCCTGCGCGACATCACCAAGGACGTTTCCTGGGGTGTCTCCGCTGTCGAATATCTGGACCTCTACAACACGCTCGTCCCTTTTGTTGAAGAGGCTTCCGCCGTCGAGGCAGCTCCTGTTGAGGCTGCTCCCGCCGTTGAGGAAGCCCCCGTTGCCGAGGCCGCTCCCGTAGTCGAAGCCGCTCCCGCTGTTGAGGCAGCTCCGGTCGCTGAAGAGGCTCCCGCAAAGAAGCACGCCAGAAAGACCGCAGCCAAGAAGCCCGCAGCCGAAAAGAAGCCGGCCGAAAAGAAGACCGCTGCCAAGAAGACTGCCGCAGAGAAAAAGCCCGCAGCCGAGAAGAAGACCACCGCAAAGAAGACCACCAAGGCCAAGAAGGCGGAGTAATTTCCACAAACACACAGGGGAGGGCCCGTATCCCGGGCCCTCCCTTACGCATTCCTATCGAAAAACATGGCCGGTCCCTGCCGGCCGGAAAGGCTAACCATGAAACGCTTTCTCTCCTGCTGCCTGCTTGCAGGCCTCCTGCTGACCGCCTCCGCGGCAGCGGATTCTTCCTCGACGGGGCTCAGCATCGAGCTGCCGTCCCTTTCCTTCGGCGACCTGTCCTATAACCCCGACACTTCCGCCCTGAACAGCCTGACCATTGCTCCCGTTGAGCTGGAGCTCCCTGACCTGTCATACAATGCGCCCGATGTCTCCGGCCTGGTCGCGCCGGAGGTGCAGGCCATGTATAACGACATGCTGCCCTATCTGGGCGAGGTGGCGATGGCCGACCTGTCCGGCCTGACCGACATCCAGGCTGCCGACCTTGCCCAACTGCAGTACGAGGTTTCCCAGGCCCTTGCTTCCGCCTTCCGCCTGGCCGGCATCGACCTGACCTATGATCCGCATCTCGGTGTCATTGTGCTGGACTCCTCCGTCCTTTATGCCAGCGATGCCTATGTCCTTACCGCAGCCGGCAGGGAATCGGTGCGCAGCGTCATGCAGGTCCTGGTCGATGTGCTCTCCCGCCCGGAGTACCGTGATTCCGTTGCCCAGATCCTGATCGCCGGCCACACGGATACCGACGGCAGCTATGACTATAACGTTGACCTCTCGAACCGCAGAGCCGAGGGCGTCCGGGACTTCTGCCTGTCCGACGAGTGCGGCCTTGCCGAAACCGCCTGGCTCAGCGGACTGCTGAACGCAAAGGGCTACTCCTACGATCACCTCATCCGCAACGCGGACGGCTCCGAGAACAAGGACGCCTCCCGCCGCGTCGAGATCCGCTTTGCCATGACCTGCCGCTGACCCTGCCGGATGTGGTGTGCTCTGCCGAAAGCAGCG
>JAZRWD010000138.1:0-8117 GCA_045599525.1 Candidatus Limivicinus sp.
CTGGCTGAGCGCTGCTTCTCCTACAGTTGGATCGTAACGGCGGTTACTGCGGCCAGCCCTGTTCTGGACAGCTCCTTCTTCGAAAAGAAGAGATTCAATCAAACGGTGTTTACCGGACAGGCATCCGTCCGCGCCGGCGAACTGGGCTACTGGAACTACTTTGCTCCGTTGCTGGATTATTCCAATGTCCGCAATTATGCAGACAGCATCCAGCGCTATGTGGATATGGGTCTTCTGAAAAAGCCCGGTGAGCTGTATTGCCCCATCCGCCTGAAACCACGTGGAGTCAACAACCTGCAGACTCTGCGCGACGAAGGTGTCGATCATATTGAGCTGCGCATGATTGACCTGAACCCATTGGTGCCCGCCGGAATGGATGTGCGTGATGTCTTTTTCTGCCAGCTGTTGCTGATTTACCTTGGCGGTACTCCGCGCCAGCCGTATACAGTGAAGGATCAGGTGGTATCCGTGCAGAACTTCAAAAATGCGGCCCACTATGACCTGAAGACAGTCCATATAAACGTCCCTGACGGTTCTTTTTACACGGTCGTTGATGCTGCTCTCAATGTCATCGGCTTCATGGAAGAGTTCTTTAAGGGCTGCCCACAGGAGGTCTTTGACTGCCTGAACTTTGAGAAGGAAAAATTCCTTAACCAGGAGAACCGCTATGCCTGGAAGGTGCGGCAGGAATACGGTGACGATTTTGTCCAGAAGGGCATCCGTCTGGCTAAGTCCTATCAGGAGCTGTATCTGTAATTGCATGGGCGAGGCGGCCCGGAAACAACAATCCATGTGAAATAGAAGCCCTTCGGCGGAGTGAATCCCCGCCGAAGGGCTCTTTACGGTGTATACGGATAATTAGCAGAGAAGATCGGACTTGCATTCTCCGGACCGGTTTTGTATCATAGAGAGGAAAAGTGTCGTCACTACGGAAAAATACAGGAAAAACGGAGGATAAAGGATGGAGAAGAACAGAACAGTCCGGCTTTGCCTGTTGCCGGCCGTGATCGCTGTCTGGCTTTTTTGCAGTGGAGCAGCAAAACTGGAGACGGTGAGCCCGAAGGAGCAGACAGCGGTTGCCGTGACCGTGGCAGAAAAAGCGCAAAGTACAGTAAAGGATGAACAGAAAGGTGCTGCAGAGAAATCACAGACAGCCGTCCGTGTAATCAACCCTGAGGAGGCAATGGAACGGATGAACAGTACCTCCGAGTACCTGCTTCTGGATGTACGGGACTGGAGCGAGTTTGCTGCTTCCCATATTCCCGGCGCTTCCTGCATACCGTATTTGGAGTTGGAGCGGCACAGGGATGAACTGCCGGAGGATCAGGACATGCTGATTCTGGTCTATTGCCGTTCGGGCAGACGCAGTGCAATCGCAGCGGAGACTCTGCTCGGTATGGGCTACCGGAATGTCTTGGATTTCGGCGGAATTATTGACTGGCCCTATGACGTGACCAATGGTGAAGTCGAGGAAAACCATGAGCACACCTGGATGGACTACGACTGCAATTATGAGATCTGTTCCACCTGCGGCAAGCAGCGGAACTACCAGTAAGGAGAACGGCGTCTTTTATTCACACAATTCCGTGGATTTTTCCCCGAATCGGTGGTAAAATAAACAATGAAGTTGTAAGGATACATTCACTCTGCATGTGCCGGCAGCGGTTAGGGCAGGTTTACCCGGCATGCCTGCTGTGCAAAGCGGAGGAAAACAAAAGGTGAAAGGAGTTACAGTTATGGCAAAATGGATATGCAGTGTCTGCGGTTATGAACACGAGGGAGAACAGCCCCCTGAGAAGTGCCCGAAGTGCAAACAGCCGGCAGAGAAGTTCAAGAAGGCAGAGGATACAAAGAAGAATCCCTACGCAGGCACTAAAACCGAGAAGAACCTGTGGGAGGCATTTGCCGGCGAATCCCAGGCTCGCAATAAGTACACGTATTTTGCATCCGTCGCCAAGAAGGCCGGATATGAGCAGATCGCAGCTCTGTTCCTGCAGACTGCTGAGAACGAAAAAGAGCATGCCAAGCTCTGGTTCAAAGCTCTGGGTGAGCTCGGCAACACGGCAGAAAACCTTCTCCATGCAGCAGAAGGGGAGAATGCTGAGTGGACCGACATGTACGAAAGAATGGCCCGCGACGCAGAAGAAGAAGGCTTTACCGCTCTTGCAACCCAGTTCCGTGGCGTAGCAGCCATCGAAAAGATGCACGAGGAAAGATATCGCGCACTTCTCAAGAATGTGGAAGCTATGGAAGTCTTCAAGAAAAGCGGCGTCACCATATGGGAGTGCCGCAACTGCGGCCATGTGGTCGTCGGAACCACTGCACCGGAAGTCTGCCCGGTCTGCAACCATCCCCAGGCTTACTTTGAAGTAAGAAAAGAAAACTATTAATCGAAAAAACAGGGAACGCCCTGCTGACGGAAAAGGTCAGCAGGGCGCATTTGCCGTTTGCGGGAATACAGACAATACCGCGATCGGAAGCATTGGCCCGATACCTCCGGAACAGGCTCATCCGAAACCGAAAAAACGTAAATAGCCGGAACATGCCGGAACGATGGTCGTATATTTCTCCGCAACCGGCCATACGAAGTCCCTTGCGGAATACGTGGCAGAAAGGCTGAACGCAGATTGATTTGAAATCGTTCCGAAGGAAGCGTATACTGAAGAAAATCATATTCTATGTGAGGATGAAAAACGATGACAAAAATGATCATGCCGGGTACCGGCGGAAACCACTATGTTCCGTTTGAAGAGCGCAAGGGCGAAAAATCAGTCGTGTATTTTACGCGCAATCTGTCCCCGGAAGGCCTGAAGAAGATCTACGACCGTGTGGCAGAAGGGCTGACGGGCAAGGTCGCAATCAAACTTCATACCGGTGAGGCCGAGGGGCCCAATATTATCCCACGTCCGTGGGTAAAGGACCTGTATACCGACAGGCTTCCTGAGGCAACGATTATTGAGACGAATACATACTATGCGGGCAGCAGATATACAACAGAGGAGCATAGAAAAACTCTCGAAACGAACGGATGGACCTTCTGCCCGGTGGATATCACGGACGAGGACGGCGTGGCAGCACTTCCTGTTAATGGTGGCAAGTGGTTTTCGGAGATGCATGTTGGCCGGAACATGCTGAATTACGATTCTCTGCTTGCGCTGACCCATTTTAAGGGACACACCAAGGGCGGATTCGGCGGTTCGAACAAGAACATCGGTATCGGCTGTGCCGACGGCAGAATCGGCAAGGCGGAGATTCATACCACTCCCGGCTCCGACGATATGTGGGATATCAGTGAAGAAGAATTTATGGAACGCATGACGGAGTCTACGAAGGCGACCATTGACCATTTTGCCGGCCATGTTTCCTTCATCAACGTCATGAGAAATATGTCTGTTTCCTGCGACTGTGAGGGTCGCGGCGCGGAGCCGGTCGTTACACCGGATGTGGGTATTCTGGCTTCTCTGGATATTCTTGCTGTGGACAATGCCTGCATTGACATCATCTACCATCTGCCAATGAATGGTGGCAGACACATGATCGAACGCGTGGAGACCAGACACGGCCTCAGACAGCTTTCCTACATGAAAAATCTGGGTATGGGCAATGACCGTTATACTCTCATCGACATTGACCATGAAGATGCAGAGATCACCGCTCAGGATGCGGTGAAGGATATTTCGCCGGATTGGGAGCCGGATGTTTATAATACTTTCCCGGGCAGAAATAAAATTCGGGTGAAATAAGAAAAGTTAAGGATTACGAACCTTACGTAGCCACAGCTGATCAGAAATCAGCTGTGGTTTTTTGAATAATTATTGACTAACGAACGGTAGTATGTTATGATGCAATCATGTTGAAAGAGATGAATGTAAGGGGTAACTGCGATGAGCAAATTTGACCCGCTATGGAAGTGGATACAGGAAAACGGGAAAGATCGTTTTACGCTGACCTTTGCGGAAATCGAGCGGATTGCAGGCATACCCATTGACCATTTATTTCTGCAGTATAAAAAGGAATTGCCGGAGTACGGATATCAGGTTGGCAAAATATCCATGAATGCAAAAACGGTTACTTTTGCGATAATGGATAGCTGAATAGACGGGGGTATCGAGTATGGAAAAAGGAAATACCAAAGAACAGATTCTTGCCGTTGCCCTGGACTTGTTTTCGGTCAATGGATTTGAAGCAACGAGTATTGCACAGATTGCCGATGCTGTCGGGCTTCGTAAAGCTTCCTTATACAGCCACTTTGCCAATAAGCAGGACATTCTGGATACGTTGGTAGAGGAGTTGACGAAAGAATTTGAGCAGCACTCTATTTTTGCAAGGGCTGACTGGGATGACCCTGCGTTTATTGCAGACAAAAAGGGAATGACACCGGAAGCTATTGGGGCTATGGTGAAAGGGCAGATTCGCTACAATCTCCATGATCCGAAAATCAGCAAGGTCAGAAAACTGTTGACCATTGAACAGTTTCAAAATGAAACACTGCAAAAGATTCAGTCGAAGCAGAGCTATGAAGACGTCCTGAAATACAATACCGGGCTGATCCGGTTCCTGATTCGGGAAGGAATCCTGCGGGACGACGACCCGGAAATTATGGCGGCGCAGTTTGCCTGGCCCATCTCCATGTGGCTGACCCTCTGTGATCGGGAGCCGGAACGGGAGACAGAAGCCATGGAATTGATGGATAGACATATCCGGCAGTTTTTCCGTGTATACGGGAAATAACCGGCCTATAGCTGCGGCTGTATTTTCACGATACAGCCGTACTATTTTTTAATCCAAAGACTAACGAACGTAAGGTAGCGGAAGGCTTTGGGAAAGTGAAAAGAGAATCGAAAAAGAATAGAAAAACAGAAAAAGGAGCATTGAAAAATGAACGTAAACTATGAGAAGAAACCGGCAATGACCTTTATCGGGTACCATACGGAGATCCGACCGGAAGAAGGCTATCAGAAGTGTCCTGAATTCTGGGACAAAGAGTATGCTGAAGAATATGCACGACTTTGGCAGACGATGAAACCGGAGACGGAAATCGAAAAAGCAATACTGGAAAACGGAATCGGTATGTTTGCTATCTGTGCAGAATCAGCAAACGGATTTGCGTACTGGATCGCAGGACGGTATCAGGGTGGTGAGGTGCCGGAAGGCTTAGCGTTATTCTCCTTCCCGGCCGGCGAATGGGCTGTATTCACGGCAAAAGGGCCGATGCCCGGCTCTTTGCAGACTCTGAATACAGCTGTATGGCAGGAATGGTTTCCGAATGATGGACAGAAATATCGGGCCAATGGTATGGCTACCCTTGAGGTCTACACTGCCGGTAATCCTCAGTCTCCGGATTATGAGTGCGGTATTTGGGTCCCTGTTCAGGGAGTGGAGGCATTTGGTGAATAACAGAAAAGCGATCCGTATCTTTTTCATCACGGTGATCTGTCTTTCGGCAATCGCAGAATTATTAATCTGTAAATATCAGTTTATGTGGGCGTATGCGCTCCTGATGTGGATGCCCGCAGTGGCTGCAATGATAGCAGCCGTTGTATCATTTTGGGAAAACGGAGAACCGTTCTCCGTAAAAGCATGGTTTGGCAAAACAGGCTGCTGTGTTTGCCGGTTGCGGTATATTCTTGCCGGTATTCTGATTCCGCTTGTATATCTTCTCGTACCGTACATGATCTACTGGCATATGCACCCGGAGAATTATGCTTACAACGAAGTAGCACTTAGCCGGATACTGCAAGATTGCCTGCCTGCTGCAATCATCGGTATATTTGCCGGTCTGCTGACGGCGACCGGAGAAGAAATCGGCTGGCGGGGTTTTCTGGTTCCCAATCTGTACCGGATAGTCGGACTAGTAAAGACATTGCTGATTACCGGACTGTTCTGGTGTCTGTGGCACTTTCCGCTCCTGATTTGGGGCGGTTATATGGAAGGGCCGTCATTGGTTTATTCGTTGATTGCCTTTGTGTTGTGCATCTTCCCTGTAGGTGTGATCTGCGGGCTGCTCCGTCTGGAAAGCGGTAGTATGTGGCCATGTGCCGTCCTTCATGCTGCGCATAATAATTACGACCAGGTTATTTTTGACGTGATCACGCGCGGCGAAGATAAACTGTACTACGTCAGTGAAACGGGCATTTTCACCATTATCTGTGCTTGGGTCGTGGCGATCCTTATGTTTATTCGATATCGGAAGCTTAATAGAAAAACAAAATGAGCGAACAGAAATATGTATCATGGAATCCTTGGCATGGATGTACAAAGTATTCTGAAGGCTGCCGTTACTGCTATGTTTACCGACAGGATGAGGCATACGGCAGCTCAGTATCATCGGAGCAATGCCGTAAAACGCAGAATTATGATCTGCCGGTAAAAAAGAAACGTGACGGAAGCTACAAAGTTGAGCCGGGCTCCATTGTTATGACTTGCTTTACCTCAGATTTCCTGCTGCAAGATGCGGATGACTGGAGAGCGGAATGCTGGAAAATGATAAAGAGCCGTTCCGACTGTATGTTCTATTTTTTTACAAAGCGTATTGAACGGTTTCTTGATTGTGCGCCTGCAGATTGGGGAGATGGTTATGAGAATGTAATCGTGGGCTGTACCTGCGAAAACCAGGACAGAGCAGATTACAGGCTCCCAATTTTTGCAGAGCTCCCGATAAAGCATAAAACCGTGATAATCGGTCCCATGCTTGGCCCTGTTGACTTGGAAAAGCATCTTAACGGCAGTATCTGCGAGGTAGCCTGTTCGGGTGAATCGGGTATCAATGTACGGCCACTCAATTATGACTGGGTGCTGGATGTACGCCGCCAGTTCATGAATAAAGGCGTTTCTTTTCAGTTCCACCAAACGGGAGCATATTTTATCAAGGACAACAGAACGTATCGTATCCCACGACGTTTTCAGACCTTGCAGGCCCGCAAAGCGGGAATTGACTACAAAATTGTTGATGGTTATCTGCCGGATCGATCATCGGAATAACCAACACTCGGGAAGTACGGAGGACGGACAATGAAATTAAGAGGATTTCTAATCGTTGTAAAAGATAGCAAAAAAGCGGAGAAATACTATCATGACCTCTTCGGTCTGGAAACGCTTGTGGATAATGACGGCAACATGATTCTGTCGGACGGGCTGGTTTTGCAGGAAGAAAAATACTGGCGCGGATTTATCGGCAAAGACATTCTTCCGCAAAACAACGCCTGCGAATTGTATTTTGAGGAAGAAAACCTTGATGCATTTTATCATAAACTGAAAACGCTTTACCCGAAAACGGAGTATGTCAACCTACCCATGATGCATAGCTGGGGGCAGCAGGTGGTTCGGTTCTATGATCCGGATGGAAATCTTATTGAAGTGGGGACACCGATGAAATGAGAAAAAACAGGATCGAAACAAAGCGCCTGAAACTATATGCGGCCTCACGGGAGCAGATGGAAGCATTTATTGCTGCACAGTCGGTCGATCTGCTAAAAGCTGCTTACACGGAAATGCTGAACGGATGTCTTACGCATCCGGATCAGTGGGAGTGGTATGCCATCTGGATGATGGAGTTAAAGGATGGTACGCACATCGGAGAGCTTTGCTTCAAAGGCCTTTCGGAAGAAGGAAGTGCGGAAATAGGATACGGTATTGCTGAGGCTTATCAAGGCTGCGGTTATGCTACGGAAGCGGTGTCTGCACTGGTAGAATGGGCATTAAACCAGCCTGGTACAATGTGCATTACGGCGGAAACGGAAGCATCGAATATTGCTTCTCAAACTGTTCTGAAGAAAACAGGGTTCAGGCCGACTGGGGTAAATGGTGAAGAGGGGCCGAGATATGCACGCAAAAGGCAGGCGTGACCGAACAAAGAAAAAAGGAAACCACGGCAGAATGTCTGCCGTGGTTTCCGGTATAAAAGGGGCGATTGCGTTGCGGAATCAGAATGTAAGGTTTCTGCCGAAGTTCGTTTTCAGTTCGCCGCAGGGGGTGAGGGAAAAACCGTTCTCGTTTCGGATGAGAAGACCTTTGTTTTCCAGTTCATCTATGTTTTTCATTACGGCTTCGGGTACAGGTGTGGCAAAATGCTTTTCATAATCGCTATAGATCAATCCCTGCTTCATGCCAAGCCTGCC
>JAZRWD010000139.1:0-3613 GCA_045599525.1 Candidatus Limivicinus sp.
CGGTATGAAACCGAACACGGGATATATCGGCGGCGCATGGGACGCTGATCCCGCCTCGATGACGATCTCCGGGGATACGACCTTTACCTATACCTTTGAGAAGGAACAATCCACTCCTGCGGTTTATACCGTCACTTTCGAGATGAACGGCCACGGCACAGCCCCCGCCGATCAGACGGTTACAGAGGGAGGCAAGGCAGTGAAGCCCCAAACTGATCCTGCCGCAGAAGGTTGGACATTCGACGGTTGGTATGCCGATAGCGATTGCAAGGAAGAATTTGATTTTAATACGTCTATCACCGAGGATACCACCATCTGTGCAAAGTGGAGTGCAGTTAATCAGCAGCCCGAAACCTTTAGTATTGATGTGTCACTCCAAATGAAAGTGGTTGAAGAAACTGAAACGAGAGCTGAGAGCAAGACCTTTGAGTTTGAAATCAGTCCTTATGGAACTGCTGATGCGGACATTTCCGGCATTACGGTCTCCGGCAACAGAATCGAAACCAATGGCGCAGGTTATTATTTCGGTGAAATAACCATTTCCGGAAACGTTGATGATCTGAACAGCGCAGGTGGACTTTTGCTGACGGAAAAGAATGACGGAGCAGCGAACTGGACGTATGATGATGCGTCTTACATCATTGGGGTTCAGGAATCACCCACTGGATACCGCGCAGTTCTTCAGAGAAATTTCGGACCTGAAAAGGAACCAATGAATGTGGATTCAGCCGAATTCACAAACACTTATACGAAAAAAAGCTATTTGGTTATTTTTGATCCCAACACCGCGTATGGCGGCGATGCATATATCCAAAGCAGCGGCGGATACGACCCACAAACAAAGCAATATGACAGCGCAAAAGAATATACCGTGTTCAGTCCTGCAAAAGGAAATCAAGTGTTTTTTGATGGGATATATTTTGCTAAAATCGTAAACGGAATATCCTATGATTTTCTCGGTTGGGACGAGAACCCGAATGCGGTCATACCGACATACAAGAAAGGCGATACCTTCATCGACCTGACGGAGCCGGACGGAGAAATTACACTGTACGCAATTTGGGCAGAGCCGTTAACTGTCACCTTTGAAATGAACGGACACGGAACCGCTCCTGATGCACAGATCGTCAATAAGGGCGGCAAGGCAGAAAAGCCTGCAAATCCTGCGGAAAGCGGATGGACATTCGGCGGCTGGTATACGGATGCTGCATGCTCCGCAGCATTTGATTTCGACACGACCGTCATCAATGCGGACACCACTATTTATGCCAAGTGGACGAAGAACGGCACGCCGCCTACTACCACGTATACCGTAACTTTCAATATGAACGGACACGGTACACAGATTCCGTCACAGATCGTTGAGAACGGCGGCAAGGCAACCAAGCCTGCCGACCCTAAGGCAAGTGGTTATATCTTTGGCGGTTGGTACGCGGATGCAACCTACTCTACAAAGTTTTACTTCAGCTCTGTAATCACCGCAGATACCACGGTTTATGCAAAGTGGATCATCAATCTCCCGCTTGCCGATGTCGAGGCAATGGACTGGAGTTATGAGAATATCGCTTACGTTTATGAAAAGGGTCTAATGCAAGGTACTTCTGCAACAACCTTTGCTCCACAGCTTTTTACTTCCCGCGCCATGATTGTGACGATCCTGTACCGTTTGGAAGGTGAGCCTGCATTCATGAACGACAACATCTTCACCGACGTGGAACCCGGCAGCTGGTATGAAAAGGCGGTCGTCTGGGCGAATGGTAAAGGTATTGTCCTTGGCTACGGTGACGGCAGATTTGGCCCGAATGATCCCATCACCCGTGAGCAGATGGCAGCAATTCTGTACCGCTACGCGAAGTATAAGGGATACGACGTCAGCATCGATGAGAACACGAATTTCCTAAGCTATACGGATTTCCAAAATACCAGTGAGTACGCGATCCCCGCCATGATGTGGGCTATTGAAAACAACATTCTGCAGGGGAGCGCTTACGTCTTAAATCCGCAGGGGAGAGCGACAAGAGAGCAGGCAGCAGCAATTTTGCACCGCTTCTGCGAATATATCGTGAAGTAAATCTTTATCACATGAGGATATGTTTTTTTGAACATCAACAGGGAAGCTCCTTTAACGGGTTAGCATTTCAGGAAACAAATCATAACACGGAAAAAATGGATACATGGTCAAAGCTGCTTCATAGCTGTGTCTAGCGACAACACTAATTAGACAATATGAAATGACCTCCAATTTGTAGAAACGTGGATTTACCTGTATAATGTAGGTATCACTACACTACAAAACAGGGATTACCGCATACAAATGGAGGTCATTAAATGTATTATAGCACAGTTTATATCGGAATGGATGTCCACAAAGAAAATTTTTCTCTCTGCCGCTTCACAAATGAGAAGGAAGAAGCAGAATACCCGCAGAAGGTCGAGGCCCATTACAGTAAGGTCGTCAACTATCTGGAGGCCATGCGTTTCCATTACGGGGACGATGTGCTTTTTGTATGCGGTTATGAGGCAGGCTGCCTCGGGTTTACCTTGTATCATGAGCTGACAGCTCACAATGTAAAGTGCGTAATTCTTGCACCTACAACTATGCCAATCTCTGCGGGGAAGAAGAAAATCAAGACAGATAAGCGGGATGCCGCACAATATCGCCCGCTGCCTTGCCCATCACGACTACAGTCCGGTGCATATCCCGACGGAGCAGGATGAGCAGGTCAAGGAGTTCTTCCGAATGCGGGATGACCACAAGCTTGCTTTGAAAAAGGTGAAACAGCAGATCCTTGCCTTCTGTCTGCGGCATGGATATCACTTTGACGGATCGAAACATCATTGGACGCAGGTGCACATTGGCTGGCTCCGCACGTTAAAGGTCAGCGGGCTGTATCAGGAGATCCTGGAGGAATATCTGCTGACCTATGACTACCTGACTGCAAAGTTGGAACGGATCGACAAGAGAATTGAAGAGCTTGCCGACGATGAGGCTTACAGAGAAAACGTCAGCAAACTGCAATGCTTCATCGGCATCAAAACGCAAACAGCTCTTTCTGTAATTACAGAAACCGGAGACTTCAAGCGCTTCCCGGATGCCTGCCATTACGCGGCATATCTCGGCCTCGTTCCGGGTGAGGATTCCAGCGGTGGAGACCAGCACAGGCTCGCTATCACCAAAGCTGGGAACCGTCATGTGCGGATGCTGCTGGTAGAAGCTGCACAAAGCTTTGCACGCGGAAAAATTGCCTACAAGTCGCGCGTATCGGCAGCTCGTCAGGAAGGAAACGCTCCGGCTGTTATTCAGTATGCAGACAAGGCAAACGAGCGGCTCAGACGGAAGTATTACAGGCTGACATTACACAACGGTAAGAAGGCAAATGTGGCAAAGACGGCTATTGCCAGAGAACTTGCCTGTTTTATCTGGGGTATGATGACGGAGCATTACATATGAGGTATCGCATGAGGTCTCACAGCAGTCTGTCAGCGTCAAGGTTGCTTCGCACCGCTGCGCGGCTTACGCCCTTGACCCTGCCAACCCGCTGTGATGGCAGATAATCAAGGGCTGCATAGCAGCCGAACACCTATGCCGAAAGGCATCCTCAAGGAGCTTCGG
>JAZRWD010000140.1:0-6363 GCA_045599525.1 Candidatus Limivicinus sp.
GACCTCTGGCTGCATGTCCAGAAGCTGCACGGCAGCCATGTCATCATCCGCTGCGACGGCCTCGAACCCCCGGAGACGACCGTGGAGGAAGCCGCTTCGGCAGCCGCCTTCTTCTCCCAGGGCCGGGAGGAAAAAAAGACCGCGGTGGACTTCACCCAGGTCCGCTTTGTCCGCAAGCCCGCCGGCTCACTGCCGGGCAAGGTCATCTATACCGATTACCATACCCTCTACGTCGAACCGAAGGAGCCGAAGGGCGCCGTCGAAAAGAAAAAATAACGCCGGCCGAGCCCGCAACGCTGCTCCACCGCAGCACCCCGGAGAAACACCCGCATCGGCATCCATACAAGAAAACGAAGCCTTTCCCGAACCGATTGGAACGGGAAAGGCTTCGCGGCTTTTTATGCGGTTTTGGTCACCGGGAGAGGTGCCGGCAGATCAGGAGAAGTGTCGCCGTACGCCGTCGGCAGGGGGGACGTAGCCCAGCTTCATGGCGCTGTTGCGGGCCTGCAGCTTTTCCAGCAGGCTGTCGACCTGTTCTTCCTTGTCGAAGATGAGGTTGGCAAATTCCTTTTCGCCGTGCACCAGGATCAGCCGGTAATAATAGTATGCCGGGCTGTCGTCCGGGTGGGCTTCACTGACGCGGCAGAAGGCCCGGTCAATATACTCGTAGGGGACATTGTAGAAGCGGCCCAAATCGCGGTAGTAGAGGAACAGAGCCCCGAGGCGCACACGCCCGGTCTCCTCCGCAGCCTCGTAATCGGCCAGCAGCTCCGGCGCATTGCTGACCTTGCGGTCAACACCCTTGAAGCGCTTCGGCTTCCGTTTTAATCCGAACACTCGTGCTTACCCTTCTTTCGGGAGCCTTTGATCATGGCGAGAAAATCCATCTCCAGCCATACGCGGGGCAGCTTGCTGTTGGCCAGGGCACCCAGAATGCCTGCCACAATACCGACTACCATGCCGGCGATAACGTCCGTCGGGAAGTGCACGCACAGGTAAATGCGGGAGATACCCATCAGGAAGGCAAAGATAAAGGTCGTCCAGCGGATGCGCTTTTTCCGGTCCATCGTCAGGAACAGGGCGACCATCGAGTCAAACGCGGCGGTGGTGTGGCCGGAGGGGAAGCTCTTGTCGCTTTCCATGTTCTGGCCTACGGTCAGCCACATCTGGTAGAACGGGCTGGAAGCATCGGCATAGGGGCGTGCGCGGGCAATCAGCACCTTCAGCACACAGTTGGTGAAAATGGCACCGATGGCCAGGCCAAAGAGCATCGCCGTGCCGTAACGGCGCGTCTTTTTAAAGAACATCAGCACCAGCGAAAGCAGGATCAGCGGGATGCCGTCGTGCCCAAGGAAGGAAATGAACTCCATAAACGGGGTGAAAAATCCGTGCAGGGGATAGAGCAGGTTGTAGATCGCAGAGGTAATGCCCAGGTCAAAACCGGCGAAAACGGTGTTGAGCCATATGGCAAAACCGGATTCTACCATAGCCATAGATCATGGTCTCCTTTTATTTAGATTGGTCTTTTTATTTTACCATAGCTTTCGCCCTTCCGTCCACTGAATCTTCGCGGGACAGGGGAAATACGTTGACTTTTCTGTGCACGAGTGCTAAAGTATTAAATGAACCGTAGTTCGTTATCCCTAAAGGCAATTGCAGCCGATTGTGGGATAGCCGACTATCGGTTTTTTCTTTTTTTCGGGTCGATATACTACTGTAGCTGATGGCTGCACTCGCATCACTGAATGGGGATATACACGATAAACCGGTTATGCGGCTGCCCATATTCCGTGTAAAAGGCAATATGGCGGAGAAACGCATCCCCGTCCACCCGAAAATCCTTTTCCCGGATGATATCAAAGGCTGGCTGCAGATTCCTCAGACCGAGGGAAGACCCGAAATCGGTCGAATCCAGATAGTATTCCAGGCACCGTTTCTGCGGATACCGTTCCGCAGCCGCGCCGGGCGCAAACCCGAAGTCTTCCGCAACGGAGCACTCCAGCGCTCTGCCGTGCCGGATCGCTTTCAGCGTTCCGTCTGCGCGGAGCTCCCATTTATCCAGGCTGAAGAACAGGGGAGCATGCTCTACCCAGTCCCGGTATGCGTCTGTGTATGCGGGATCCTGCAGATAATCGTCGCCGTCGGTGTGCGGCAGAAACCAGATGGCCGGCACCCGGGAGATATACCAGGTTCCGTTGGGCGAGGCAAGGGCATCCTGCATTTTTTCCAGATAATGGGTCGCGTACCTGCTGGTTTTCATGGTCTCCCTGTGCGTCTGCGCAAGCGCGGCACATTTCTGCTGAAGCTGTGCCAGGTTACTGTTCTGCATCAGTTCCACCACTTCATTCACACTGCAGCCCAGCCTGCGGTATTGCTGAATCAGATAAATGGCCTCCGACTGGCTGACGTCATAGTAATGGTAACCGTTCTTTGCGTCGATGGTAGCCTGAATCAGTCCCTTGTTTTCATAAAACCGGATAAAGTCCAGAGAAACACACATCCTTTTCGCAAACTCACTGATACGATACTGTTTCATTTTCCCGCTCACCTCCCACAGAAAAAGCATACCACAAACCATGGGGTAAGGCAACGGTTTGGCAGAAAAACGAGAGTGATTGGGAAAGAAAATGTTGATATTCTGACAAATAAAGCCGAAAAAGTCCGGAAAACAGGAGAAGAAAAGCGGAAATGCCGGCTTGACTCTTGCCAAACGCAAGGGTCTATACTGCCGCTATAAGGATGAGCAACGCCTCAACCGACAATATTTGATCAGAAAGGGATAGTATGAAGAACATTACCAGAAAAGAATTCGTAAAGGGCGCGCTGGCCGGCACCGCCTCCCTCGTGACCCTTGGCCTCACCGGTATTCAGGCCTTTGCCGATGATGCTCTCTATACTCCGGGCACCTATACCGCAAGAGCACAGGGCTACTGCAGCTATGTTACCGTTGCCATGACCTTCAGCGAAACCGAAATCACCGCCTGCACCATTGATGCCCCGGGCGATACCCCGGCTATCGGTGGTGTAGCAGCTGCAGAATACGCCGAAGCCATCCTGCGGGAGCAGTCCATTGATGCGGTCACCAGTGCCACGGCAGAGTATACCCTGGCCGGTGCCAGAAGAGCAGTCGTCAACTGCATTGAGCAGGCACAGGGCAAGGCAGAGCGCCTGGATGAGAAGGAAGCCGCGGCAGAAGAGGACACGGGCGACGCCAACGCCTGGCTTGGCGAAGAGCCCGAGATCGCCGATACCGACATCGTTGAGACCGTGGACGTCGATGTCCTGGTCGTCGGCGACGGCTGCGGCGGTGCCTTTGCAGCAGCAGCGGCAGCCGAAGAAGGCGCCAAAGTGCTCGTGATCGAAAAAGAGGCAAGCGGCTATGGCCTGCGCGGCGAGATCGCAGCCCTCGACTCCAAGCTCACCAAGAGCGCCGGCATCCACTACAACAAGTTCGATGCTATCGAAGACATCTGCCGTTACGCGGAATATGACTGCGACATGGTCCTGGTCAAGACCTGGGCGGAAAAGAGCGGCCAGGTGCTCGACTGGTTCCAGGATACCATGGCCGGCTATGGCATCGTGGAGCATCTCGAGGCAGATGAGGGCACTCCGGGCGGCCGCCACGCACACTGGGCAACCGCACACTGCAACAACAATAACAACCCGGCAAGCCCCCTCTTTACGGGCAACACCGACAGCGACGCTCTCCGCGATTACGTGCAGAAGCTGGGTGGCGAATACCGCTACAGCACCCCGCTGGTCAAGCTCGTCCACGCAGACGGTGTCGTGACCGGTGCCATTGCCAAAAATCCGGACGGCGCGTATATTCAGATCAACGCTTCCAAGGGCGTCATTATCGCCACCGGCGGCTATGCCCGCAACGACCGCATGATGAAGGCCCTGCAGCCCCACAACGTGGCCCATTACTCCCTGCACCAGGCACCCGCGGCCAACGTGGGTGACGGCATCAAGGCCTGCCTGTGGGCCGGCGCAGATATGCAGAAGGTGCACGGCAGCATGCTGTTTGACCGCTGCGCACTCCCGCCTGACGGGGTCAGCGGCCTGGATTACATCGATGACGGCTGCCTGTTCTGGATGGGCTCCCAGCCGTTCATGAAGGTCGACCTCAACGGCAAGCGTTTCGTCAACGAGAGTTGCCCCTATGACTTCGTCCTGCACGCCAGCTCCAACCACCCGGGCAACTGCTACTGCACCATCTGGGACTCCGACTTCCGGGAGCACATGCGTCAGTTCGATACCCTGGGCTGCTCCAGAGCCTTCGATTACAAGTGCTGGGACGGCGAGCAGTACTTTTACAAACCCGGTTCCGTCGATACCATGATCGCTATGAGCATGGGCATGTGCATGGAGCGCGGCTATATCCAGCAGGCAGACACCTTCGAAGAGCTGGCAGAAAAGCTTAACCTGCCCGTCGAAGCCTTTGCCGAACAGGCAAAGCTCTATAACGAGATGTGCGATGCCGGCGAAGACAGCCAGTTCGGCAAGGAAGCCTACCGCATGATCAAGCTGGATAAACCGCCTTACTTCGGTGTGCGCCAGACCGGTATGCTCCTCTGCACGCTGGACGGCATCAATATCACCGACCACATGGAAGCCATGGACCCCGCCGGCAAGGTGATCCCGGGCCTGTACGTTATCGGCAACGACAGCGGCGGCTTCTATGCCAACACCTACACCAGCCTCTTCATCGGCGGCGCTGCCGGCCGTACCGTGACCTTCGGCCGTATCGCAGGCAAGGCAGTCTGCGGCGTGGAGCTCTGATCCTCCGTCGGTCCTTAGCGCCCCGGAACAACAAACATACACAATAGTAAGCAGCTCACCGCAAGCGAAAGCCAGCGGTGATCTGCTGTATTTATATTTTTCTTTCCAGGAGATCGATGGACAAAGGCGGGGCTTATTCAGCCCCGCCTGCCTGTTTATTTTGGTTTAGCCGTGAGGCACAGATGCCTTACTCGGCTGCGATAGCGTTCACTGCGCTTGCGCCTGCCAGACGGCCGGAGGTGAAGCCCCAGCCAAGGGCGGCTCCGCCGTAGTCAACATAAGACTTGCCGGAGTTGTAGAGGACGCCGGAGCAGTCATAGCCTGCTGCGTAGAGGCCCTCGATCTTGGAACCGTCTGCACGCAGAACGTTCAGGTCGGTGTCCACATCCAGGCCGCCGTCCGTGCCGTAGGTGTAGTTGATGCACTTGAAGGCATAGTACAGATCACCGGTGATGGGGTAGAGGTAATCGGCCTTCTTGCCCATCTGTGCGTCTTCACCGGCCTCAACGGAGGCGTTGTAGGTGCCGACGACATCTGCCAGAACTGCGGGATCTACGCCGATCATCTCTGCCAGTTCTTCAACGCTGGAGGCACGGTAGAGAATGCCCATATCCACGCACTTGTCGAGGATGTCGTTCATTTCGGGAATCGGCATGTTGGCATCAAAGCCGCCCTGGCCGAATGCACGGGTGCTCTGGACCTTCGGGAAGCCGTTCTCGGCGAAGGTGTTGATGGTGTCCTGACCCCAGATGGCCCAGTAGTTAGCACCGAGCTTCCAGGAAACGTGGAATGCGCCTTCGTTGACCGTGCGGTCACCGTCCGGGGTGATCCACAGGCCGCACTCGCTGATACCGAAGTTCATGGAAACGTCGTTGAGAGACTGTGTTGCCGGATAGCCCCAGCGGCTGTCGAACTTTCCGTCAATAACAGTTACGGGGTAATCCTTCATGATGGCAGCAATGGCGTTATAGTGGGAAACGGGGACCATCTCGATGTTGTAGACACCTGCGCCCAGCTCGTCAATCGCGGACTCGATCATCACGCCGTCATTGATGGTGTAGCCGAATACGGGCCATGCGGAAGCCTTGCCGGTGGGCTCGGTAACGTACTTTTCCATCATTTCCTTGTTGCCGGCAAAGCCACCGGTGGCAATAATGACAGCCTTGGCGTGGATGGTGTACTCGGTGCCGTCGTCACCCTGTGCGGTGATGCCGACAACGCGGCCTGCCTCGTCAACGAGGTAGCCGGTGCCCTTGGTCTCCAGCAGATACTGGCCGCCGAGATCGGTGTAGTCGCCCATCATCTTGGCGAAGTAGGAGTAAACGCTCTCTGCACGGTTGCCGAAGCTAATGGGATGTTCATATCCCTCAACGGTCTTCTTGTTGAACACAAAGTCGATGCAGACGTTGAACGGGAAGGACTGCTCGTTGCGCGGTTCGCAGAACCAGAAACCATGGTCAGCCACGAGCCAGTCGATGGTCTCGCCGGAGTTGTCGATGAAGAGGTCGATCATCTCGGTCTTGGCATCGCCTTCGGCGTAGCCGTACCAGTCTTCACGGAAAGCTTCCTTGTCCACGTATT
>JAZRWD010000141.1:0-6366 GCA_045599525.1 Candidatus Limivicinus sp.
TTCCTTTATGGGACAGAGAATCGCACGCATCCTGCTCGGTCTGATTCTGACCGCAGGCTGCCTTTATTACGCCAAGCTTCACAATGACGCCTGGATCCATTCCAACGACTGGGCAGCCATTGCCGCAGCCGCCGAGATTGAGGCCGCAGAATATATGCAGAACTACTATTCCATCGCCAGTCAGACAGAGAGCTCTCCGTCCAATGGCAACCAGAGCACGACCCCGACGGAAGACACTGCCGAGATCCGCATTGATGGTGCCGCGGCGACCACCCCGCAGGAAACTCCGCTTCCGATAGCTGCCACAGAAGAAGCAGGCGGCATTTCTGCCGTCGTGGAAAACACTGCCTCTGCCGGCCGCGCAGACGGTCTGCCAAATGTCGATATCACCAGCTGGGAATTCATCCTTGCGAATAAAGACAATTACATCGGCGAGTATGAACCCCAGACGGAGACTCTAGAAGGTCAGCCGCTGGATTACCGTATCATTGAACCCATGGAGGCCTTTGTCGCTGCCGCCCGTGAGACCGGTGTTCCGGTATACCTCTCCTCCGGTTACCGTGATTACGCAACCCAGTCCTACCTCTACCAGCGCAAGATTGGTCAGGGCTATTCCCCGGAGGAAGCCGCAACCATCGTCAACCCTCCCGGCTACAGCGAACACCAGACGGGTCTTGCCTGCGACATCACCGACTATTACCGTGAGTTAAAAGACGAATCTCTGGAAAACACCGCTACCTATCAGTGGATGAGCGAACACTGCCAGGATTACGGCTTCATCGTGCGCTATCCCCGCGGCAAGGGTGAAATTACCGGTGTCATCTATGAGCCGTGGCATTTCCGTTATGTCGGTGTAGAGGCTGCAAAGTACATCATGGCCAACAACCTCTGCCTGGAAGAGTTCCTGGATCTGTACCGCTAACGTAAATATTCATCCATCACTTACTCCCGTCGGATTCCTGCCGACGGGAGTATTTTCACGTTATCTTTGACGCGGACGGAAATCTGCGGTATAATGCGCTTACTTTTATGAAATAAGAGGATCAACCGAATGAAAAAAGCATGGATCGTATTTGCTCTGATTATCTGCCTGCTTTTCTCCGGCTGCGGTAATTCTGCCGCGCAGCCGGTCAGCACGGCCCTTCCTACCGCTGAGGCCCCCTCTCCTTCTGAAGAAGAATCGGCCAAAAGTACCATTTACGTCTTCAGCATGGACACGTATATGACCATAACCGCCTACGGCCCCAATCGCTCAGCTGCTCTGCAGGCCGCTGAAGATGAAGTCAACCGCCTCAATGACCTCTTCAGCATCGGCGTAGCCGACAGTGAGGTAGCCACCGCCAACCGCACCGGTTTCTCCGATTTGAGTGTCGACACGGAGGAAGTCATCCGCCGTGCGCTCGACATCTACGATATGACCGACGGCGCTTTCGATATCACCGTCACTCCGCTGATGGAGCTGTGGGGCTTTACCACCGGCAATTACCATGTTCCCTCGGATAAAGAACTCGCAGAAACACTGAAGCGCACCGGCAATGAGAAGGTACAGCTGGACTCCGAAGCAATGAACGTCACACTGACCGACACCTGCGAGATTGACCTTGGTGGCATCGCCAAGGGCTTCACCTCCGCACGAATCATGGATATTTTTGCTGAGCATGGCGTGACCAGCGGCATCGTTTCCCTCGGCGGCAACACCCAGTGCCTGAACCTTAAGCCGGACGGCTCAAAATGGCGTATCGGCATTCGTGATCCATGGGGCACAGAGCTGGATTATCTGGCCGTTATTGAAGTCGATAACCAGTGCGTCATTACCTCCGGCGGCTACGAGCGCTTCTTCACCGCTGACGAAAACGGAAATATCACCACAGACGGCTCAGGCCGCACCTACATCCACATTCTCGACCCGAATACCGGCATCCCCATCGACAACGAGCTTTGCGCTGTTTCCATTGTTTCCAAGGACGGCACCCTGGCTGACGGCCTGTCCACTTCCCTCTTTATCATGGGCTATGAAAAGTCTGTGGAATTCTGGCGGGAAAACAGCGAGCTCTTTGACGCTATCTTTATTCTGGACGACGGCCGCATCTGCGCCACCGCCGGTTTGGAAGGCAGCCTGACCCCCCACGGTGAAAACGTAAACATTGAGTTCGTAGCCTGAGCATTCCCTCGGAACCTCATCATTTTACCATTACAACTCCGTTATTCCTGCGGGCACGCTCCGCGCTTTTCCCGGGCCCGTGTCAGTAACACAACAGCAGCATATAAGCTCAGACCCCTGCAGGGAAGCATCTTGCTCCTGCAGGGGTCTGTGTTTTTATTTTTTTCGCTTACACCTCGACCGTGAGGGCTATCGGAGCCTCCAACCGGATTCTGCCTCCCATGCGCAGCGACCGTAGCTGCCCGTTCTCTCTGCCGATCTGCACCGCAATGCTTCCGGCAGGCTGCTGAAGCACGACGGTCTCCCCATGTCCATTCTGCGCAAGCCAGGCAGCTACTGCAGTACTACCGCTTCCGCAGCTTCCCTCAGCAAACACCGTCCCCGAGGCGGGAACATAAACCACTGGGGTCATCCTGTCCAGCTCCGGTGAAAGATACATCACCCCCAGCGCTTCCGGTTCTGCCTGTTGATAGACCGTCTCCGCAGCCAGTGAAAAGGGCGCTGTCTCCGGGCTCAGTCCAACAGCCAGGATATGCCAGATGCCACCGAAGCAGACCAGTGGGCAGGTGCCGAAGGGCGCAGGAAGCGTGATATTGGTAATGGCCTCGGGCAGCGGCATCTCGGCATAGGCAGTGCCTGCCGTCCTGTCTGAATCGGTACGCACAGGCTGCACGCAGCCGGATATCTCAATGGGGATCGTCGCCTGATCCATTCCCTGCCGCTCGGCAAGCAGCATGCCAAAGGCGCGGGACGCGTTCCCGCAGAACTCTCCGCCGGACATCTCCAACCGACCGGCATTTACAGGGTCAAGCGCTTCCGTGATAAATCCAACCTGCTCGGCCTTAAGCTCCTCCCGCTGCATCAGGTGCGCACCGACAGCCGCATAGGCCTCCTTCGGTACCGCCCCCTCCACAAACAGGGTAATATTTCCGCTTGGGTCAGCCCTTGTAACGGTTATCGTATATTGCAAAGTCCGTCACCTCCATACACAGACAAACGGTGTCTTCTCTGCCAATGTGCTGAATCATCATTTGCAGGCTGAGTAGTAATCATTTTGAAAAGTTTTATTTAAAGAAAAGCAAAAGCGTGTCATACAGGCTGATGTACCAAACAGGCCATTCGTGCTTGTAGCCCTGGATAATAGCCAGCCTGCCATTCACCCCGTCCGTCACCTTATAGCTCCCCTCGCAGAATTTCGCATATTGCGTCTCCACGTTGTTGCGTTGGAAATCAAATTCTCCGGCCGCTGTGAAGAAATAATTCAGGGGAAACTCACTCCACTGGTTGTGCAAAGCACTCATCACCAGGTCCATGCTGTCGTTGCCGGAATACAGCCCGAACCAGGAGAAAAAGTCAAAGGCATTCATCATCGCCGCATATTGGGTCACCAGCGCCCCGTCCGACAGGCCCGCAAAGGCAAAGTGGTCTCGAGCCGTGACCAGGCTGATATACGAGGAATCCGTCGCATAGGTGCTGTAGGTGTCCACGATAACCGGCAGCAAATCGTTCCGCAGTTCGGGATACAGCTGCAGCCACACCGTAATACCCGCCTCGTTATTCACGCCGGACAGCGTAGAGCTGGAGGTCGCCACAACGATCAATGGCTCACAGTAGCCATAATAGATCATTGCGTCCAGCATCTTAGGGACGCCCATCTCCTCGTCTTCAAACCAATGCTCACGAAGCAACCAGTCCGCTTCATCCCCGCCTGCACCGTGTGCAAGAAACAGAACATTATATGGTTTGCCCTCGGTATAGCCGTAAGGCAGGTAGACGGCACACTGTTTTTCACCCCAGAGGTCGGTCAAACCATATACACCCTCGCCGATATAATCCTGCGTGGGATAGGGATAGATTTCCACACTTCCCTTTTCCGGTACATCCCAGTGCATCTCCTCCGGAAGCCATTCGGTGTTGATATGGGCCGTGCGTCCGCAGGCGCAGACCTCCTCAACAAATGCGTGGCGGCAATGCGCCCCGCAATACAGACAAGCTGCACTCACACTGTCGTGCTGCGGATGGGTGCATACCCATCCGCATTCGGCGCATATACCTTCATTTACCGTGTAATGCGGGCAGGCCGTGCCACACACCGTACAGCTTCCCGCCAGGGAAAAGCGGTGGGCACAGCGAATTCCGCACATCGTGCACGCTCCCTCCCACCATTCATGCCCGCAGGGCATACCACACTGTAAACATATCCCGTCCGAAAAGCTATGGTTACAGGGGGCCGGTGTTATGGGAACCGGAGTAACCGCAGGCACAGGGGCCTGGCTGACCACTGTAGCGGCCTGCCCGCACCCGCAAAGCAGCAAAACACAGGCAAGAAGCATTATCATCCGGCAGCAACGCCGGTAGAAGTTCTTATTCATGGGATCCTCCCGGGAATCGTTTTTTGTATACCTGTTGGCGTATACGCTCCTCTTAGCACCCATCTTAACATCGCACGGTCCGGCGGTCAACCGCCTTCCCCACTTCCCGCAGTTTCCCCGAAGCAGTCATGGAAAAAGGTCATCGCGTCGCCAAGATTACAGTCGGAATACTCGATTTCCGCCGACAGCATCCGCAGGTACTCCGCCGTTTCGCTGCAATCAGTTTCTCCCAGGCAGCGGATCAGCAGCGTGCTGTAGCAGGCAAAAAGGAAAGCCTCCTCCGGTCCCTGCTCCTCAGCCGCCATATGCCGGTAGAGGAAATAATCCAGGAGCCGCCGCGAAACAAGGTCGTCCGGGATTGCCGTCCAGTCTTTTTCCCCCGCATCGTGCTGCGCCTGGCGCAGCAACTCCGGCCAGACAGGGTCAAGAAACTCAAAGTCAGCAAACCGGTCGAGAACAGCTCCAAGCGTGATGGACGGCATACAAAAGCCCATGCCGTCAGCCGCTTCACTCAGGCACTCCCGCAGGGGCTGTCCCTGTGCATACAGCAGGGAAAGCCCCTGGGAGCGCAGGGCCAGAGCCTTTTCCTCCCGGCTCGTCAGCGCTTCGGCTTCTTCTCCGTCGTCCTCTTCGATATACTGCACCGGGCCCGTCCCGCAGACCAGCAGGCGCGCCGCTTCCTCACAGCACATGCCCAGCCCAAGTTCCTCCCGGTCAGTAAACTCATGGTAAAAGCGGGGATGTTCCCTGCAGATGTCGCAGAGCACATCCTCCCCATACGCTAGGATCATTCGGCATAAACCGTCCTCCCGCAGGTGCGGGCAGCGTTCCTCCGGCGTCAGCACAAAATGCGGTGTTTCCTCGAGGTCGATAGTCCCGAGGATGTCCACCGGATGGTTCAGCTCGGGTGCCTGCCAGAATTCCAGCGTGTCATCATCAATATCAATTTCCCAGCCGACGCAGCAACTGTGCCGGCACGCTCCTGCCAGGCACTGAAACTGTCCGGCATAATCCGGGTGAATATATTTCATTGCGCCTTCCTTTCTCCTTGCCTCGATGCAGAGGACAGCAGTGCACCATGCACTGCGCAGGCACACCGAATAAAAAGCACATATAGCAGACATTATATCGTTGAATCCGACAGAAATCAAATCTCAGATAGAAGATTCATTAAGAAAGTCTGTCGTGATAAAAGTCTATATCGTTTCTGCTTGTTTACCGTCAGAAAACCGCTGTTTTTTTGCAAAACAGCGGTTTTCTCTGATATTACTCACACGTTGGATAGACGGCTATCACGATATCCGACAAGGGATATGTTGCACAGGGATGTATCCAGTCAAATTTGATGTCTGCAAGGCGGCGCCCATCGGCCTCTTTGGGAATAAAAACCTTGCCGGAGATGAGTCGGGAATGGCACCAGCCGCATTCGCCGCTTCTGCAATGGGACGGAATCTTTATTCCGGCACCTTCAAGCGCCCACATGAGGCTTTCACCGGCCTTGCAGGTGATCTCGGTGCGTTCACCGCGGATTTCGACAGTCAGGCGGTATTCCTTGCCGATTTGATCCTTCGGATAATCCGGGAGGTTGACAACGCCCATATAGTCACCGCTCATCTCGGCGCGATATCTGCGTTTGGGCAGGCCAAGCTTTACACATTCGCCTTCAACAAAGTCATACATAGCCTTCGGGCCGCACATAAAGACAGAATAATCACCCTCAGGAGCGTACTTTTTGATGAGTTCCGCATTGATGAAGCCATGCTCATACCCCTCCTTCGTCTCCTCAGAAAGCACATGCACGACCTTGACTCTGCCCTTACTGCGCTCTGCAAC
>JAZRWD010000142.1:0-4223 GCA_045599525.1 Candidatus Limivicinus sp.
CGGGTTGTGGGAATTCATCAGCACGGTCAGGCCTTCGCTTTGCTGAAGCTCCCGCAGAAGGTCCAGAATCTGGCGGCCCGTGACCGGATCGAGGGAGGCAACCGGCTCATCGGCCAGCAGAAGGGCAGGATGCTGCATGAGTGCCCGGGCAATGGCGACCCGCTGCTTCTGCCCGCCGGACAGATTGCGGACCGGCTCTTCGGGTTTGTCTCCCAGACCGACACGCTCCAGAAGGCGCAAAGCTTCTTTGCGCCGCTCTGCGCCGAACAGGCCAAGGCTCCCGGCAACAGGGTTCATCCCCGGCAGGCAGGCATTCAGCACGTTTTCCAGACAGGAGACCGGCTCGACAAGGCAGAAGTCCTGATAAACGGTGCCGATAATACTCTGCAGTCTGCGGCGTTCTCTGCCACGCAGACGGCTCAGGTCGTTCCCGTCGAAGAGAATGCTGCCGGAATCGGCCTGCAGGGTGCCGTTTAAGAGACGGAACAGGGTCGTGTTCCCGGCGCCTGATGTGCCGATGACCGAGAGAAACGAGGGTGTTTCTATGGAAAAGGAAACGTCGTGCAGGGCCTCTGTGCGGTCGTTATAGCTTTTTTTCAGATGTTGGATGTCAAGTCTCATGGCTTTCTCCGGGGGAAGAATTTGAGCGCCCGGGCAAGGGGCAGAAGGTCCCGCCGCAGGGGCGACGGGACCTGGGAAAATACAGGAAAACTATCTGTACACTGTGGGTGCCGGAATACGGGGACTGTGGAACGGCCTCAGGCGGTCAGGGACTTCAGCAGAGCCTCTGCTGCGCGGGTCACATCATAATCGGCGTCCGTGCCGGCGGTGTAGCCGACCTGGCTGAACACACTGATGATGGCCTTGCCCTCGTCAGTTTGGCCGATTTCAATAAAGGCCTCGGCAAGTGCCTGACGGAAGCCCTCGTTGCTCATGAGCTCCGAGTTGCGGCTGTAGGCGATCAGGTCGTTTACGATACCGTCCGTCACGCCAATGACGGAGGTGGACTCGGCCATTTCGCCCTTGCCGTCGTAGTCACTTGTCCAGATGGGAGCGTTCTTGATGCGGATGTGGCCATAGGAGACCATGATATCGACCTGCTCGGCGGCAAGACGGGCAACAGCAGAGGTGTGGGACTCTACCTCAATCACATTGTCCAAATCGCCGATGCCCTTGCCGTAGTTGTTCTGCAGCCAGAGGCAGGGGTAGATATAGCCGGAGGAAGAGGTCGGGCTGAGGACGGCCCAGGTGGCACTGTTCAGGTCTTCCCAGGTCAGCGCCTCTCCGGCCTCGACCTTACCGGCCAGTTCGCGTCCCTTTTCAGAGGAGCCGGCCAGGATGATGCAGCGGTAATAGGTGGCAAAATCGTCAGAGTAGGTCTCAATGGTGCCGTCGTTCCAGTCGGCGGGGTTCAGGCTGTCCTTGTTGATCGCTTTGCGCAGCGCGGTGACCAGCACGTCGCAGTCATCCGAGTAAAGAACATAGTTCGCAGAGGAAATGAAGCCGATGTCGGCAGAACCGGCGCTCAGGGCTTCTCCAACAGCAGGGTAACTGGTGCCGACGGTCATTTCAATGTTCTTGACATCATAGCCCTTTTCCAGAAGGGTGGCCTGCAGAAGAGCGGTCAGCGGCTCGGTGGAGGCGGTGATGGTTTCCGAATCGGCGTAAGGGGAGAAGGCGATGCGAAGCTGTTCGATTGTCTCCGTAGTGTCGGCAGGCTCGGCGGGCTGCTCACTGACGGGTTCCGCAGCAGGTGTCTCAGCGGCGGGAGCAGGGGTGCTTTGCGTGGCCGGGGCGGCAGAACTGCCGCAGGCGCAGAGAAGTGCTGCGCACAGGGTGAAAAGGAGCATTGCGGTGAGAAGACGTTTCATGATGAATACCTCCGGTAAAAATGATTTTATCTGCCGAAAAAGAATGGGCATACACGCAAAGGTGTATACCCAACCGCTTCCGGACAGACGCTGACTGCCCGTGCCTCCCGCAAAAAAGGCACAGCAGTTGGGCGGTCGGCCCTCTGGGACCCTCTCAGCCCGGCACACGGGCTCCCTCGCAATCCGGTTCTCGTCATCTGTTTTGCCAGAGCGCGGCATGAAGGAGCTCCCCTACATACCGCATTCCGAATACCTTCATTATTATTTATCTACACGGGCCCGAATGCCGAAGCGCGGCCCGATGTATTTTATATTTACTGACCCGACAGGCGTTAAGCTGCCGTCCCGGATCAACCGAGCACTTCTTCCGTCAGCTGACGGAGCTCAGCGGTTGCCGAACGGATGTCCGGGCAACCAAAGACCGCGCTGACAACGGCAATTCCGTCTACGCCTGATCCCTGCAGCAGGGAGACGTTCTGCGGCCCGATACCGCCAATTGCGACGACCGGGATATCTACGGCTTCGGTGATCGCACGGAGTATCTCCAGGCTCAGCCGCGTGGCCTCGGCCTTTGTGCCGGTGGGGAACATGGCACCTGCCCCGAGATAGTCGGCACCCTTTGCCTGGGCGAGGAGTGCCTCTTCAACCGAATGGGTGGAAACGCCGATGATCTTGTCCGGACCGAGGAGCTCACGCACATGGCCGGCATCCATATCCTCCTGCCCGACGTGGACACCGTCTGCGTTGCAGGCAAGCGCGATGCGGACATTATCATTGATGACAAAGGGAACACCGTAGCGGGTGCAAAGTTCGCGGATGGCGATGGCTTCCCGAAGAAATGCTTCCTCGTCCAGTTCTTTTTCTCGGAGCTGGATGAAGGTCGCCCCGCCCTGCAGGGACTTTTCGACCTGTTCCACCAGTGTCTCGGTGCCAAGCCAGCTGCGGTCGGTTACGGCATAGAGTAAAAGGTCTTTCCCAGTCATGTTCGGTCTCCTTATCATGGTGTCAAATAGAAAAGCAAGAATGCAGCCACGGGGCGCATCCTTGCCGGTAAAGCAACGTTATGCTCCCTGCGTTGGCATTGCCCAAATCAGGTAGAAAGGGTCCGGAAGGGATAACGTTCCGTTCTCAGCCGGCTTCCGCCAGCTCCCCTGGTATCGGAAGTATTTTAGTCAGAACAGTAGAAAAAGTCAAGAAAAAGCTGCGCCAGTCGGGTACGGACGGGCGAGCACGCTGCTGCGGATCGGACAACACGAAAAATGCGAGAGAATTTATATAAAGTGTGAACAATTTTTAATAAGCGGAGGCAACTATTGACAAACGGGGGCGTCAATGGTATATTAGCACTCGAAGACAAAGAGTGCCAACAGACGAAAGGCGAGAGTGCTAATTCCCCTTTCGGGGCAGGTAAGAAAGAGAGCACCGTATGGCCATCAGCGAAAGGAAAAAGAAAATACTTGCCGCTGTGGTGGATGAATACATCCGTACGGCCGAACCGGTGGGCAGCAAGACCATAGCCGCCAGTGCGAACCTTGGCTGTTCCTCAGCCACGATCCGCAATGAGCTGGCTGAGCTGGTCAACCTTGGCTTTCTGGAGCAGCCCCATACCTCTGCCGGCCGGGTCCCCACGCCGATGGGGTACAGAATGTATGTCAACGAGCTCATGGAAAAGCAAAAGCTTTCCCTGGAGGAGACCGAAGAGATCAACCGCCGGCTGACCGATAAGATCCGCCAGCTGGATGACAAGATCGACGACATCAGCCGTCTGGCCTCCCAGCTGACCGATTATCCGGCCCTTGCCTTCAAGGTGAAAACGCAGATCACGATCCGTCGCTTCGACCTGATTTATGTTGATGCCAACACCTTCATTATTGTGGCCCTGCTCTCCGATAACAGCGTGAAGAACAAGCTGGTTCATCTCCCTGTTTCGGTAGACCAGACAATGGTCCAGCGGCTCTCCTCCCTGTTTAATTCCGGCTTTACCGGAATCGCAGAAGAGGCGATCACCCCACTGCTGATCAGTTCGACAGAACGCGCGGCCAACGATACCATGGGGCTGACCTCCGTCATCGCGGCTTTCACGATCGAGGTCCTGTCCTCTTCGAGCACCCCCTCAGCGGTCGTGCACGGCGAAAACCGCCTGCTCAGCCAGCCGGAATACCAGGATCCGAACAAGGCCCACCGCCTGATGAGCTACCTCTCCGGCGGAGGAGACATCCTTCCGGAGAACGAACATCTGCAGCTGCAGCCGATAGGCAGCGGAACGGATGTCCGGGTGCTGATCGGGCCGGAAAACGTTGCAGAGGAACTGAAAGACTCCAGCGTGGTCATTGCCACCTACGATGCAGGTGA